>JADJOX010000007.1:1272500-1572500 GCA_016713565.1 Ignavibacteriota bacterium | reverse complement strand
TCTAAATTTTTTATTTAAATGTCAATTGTTTTTAATTAACTTACTGAAATATTACTACTTTCAAAATTAATATTTACAAGTTTTTTATATAAAAATGATCATCATATTTCTTAATAAATTCTTTTATATTTTTCAGCCAATATTATTGTGAAACTTTTCTTTAGGTATTTTATGAGAAAATTATTTTTACTCTTTTACATAGTAAGCTCAATTCAAATTTTCGCGAATACTAACATTGTTGAAAAAGATAATAAATTTTATTTTTCAGATAGAGTAATTATAAAGTTCAAAGGTAATTCATCTCTCTCAAAAATTTCAAATTCTGCTGTTAATAAATTCAGCGATTCTGAACTCACGAAAACTTTTAAAATTTCTGAAGAAATTAATTCATCAAATAAAATTTTGAATAACATTTACACTCTTAAAATAAAATCACCGTTTGAAATAAATTATGTAATTCAAGAAATATCAAGACTTCCCGAAATTGATTGGGTTGATCCGCATTATTTAAATAAAATAGATTTCACTCCAAACGATCCGTCTTTTCAAACTTCACAGCAATATTTAAATGTGATTCAAGCGCAAGAGGCATGGGATATTAATACCGGAAATGAAGAAATTATTATTGCAATAGTTGATACTGGCGTTGATTGGGAACATCCGGATTTAGCTGCAAATATTTGGAATAACTCAAATGAGATTTCGGGTAATGGAATTGATGATGATAATAACGGATTTATTGATGATATTCACGGTTGGGATTTTGGCGGTGTTGATGGAACTGCCGATAATAATCCTAAAGAAGATCGAGCAGATCACGGAACTTTAGTCGCCGGATTAGCAAGCGCCGTTACAAATAACGAAATTGGAATTGCATCAATTGGCTACAAAAGTAAATTGATGGCTGTTAAAACTGCACAAGATAATATTAGAAGTGAATCCGGTTTAGCATTGGTTGCTTATGGATATGAAGGAATTGTGTACGCCTCAGATAACGGTGCAAAAATAATTAATTGCAGTTGGGGAAGTAGTAATTTTTCAAATGCTGCTCAAGCCGTAATTGATTACGCTATTTCTAAAGGCGCGTTAGTAGTTGCCGCGGCGGGAAACGACAACAGCGGTGCTGGTTTTTATCCCGCAAATTATAATGGAGTTTTATCGGTTGCTGGAACAAATAATTCTGATATTAAAGCAAGCTGGTCAAATTACGGAACCAAAGTTGATGTTTGCGCTCCGGGTGTTAGTGTTTATTCAACTTGGCAAAATGATCCGTTTTATATTTCGGCGGATGGAACGTCGCTTTCTTCGCCAATTACAGCAGGACTTGCGGCGCTTGTCGCAAATCAATTTCCGGCTTTTTCACCATTGCAAATTGCCGAACAAATTAGAGTGAACTCGGATAATATTGATAATAATAATTTACTTTATAAAAATTTACTTGGTGCCGGAAGAATAAACGCTTTCAAAGCATTAACAAATACAAATTCAAAATCCGTTAGAATTACCGATATTGAATTTACGGAAATTGGAGACGGCGATGGAATTTATGAATCAGGCGAAACTATAAATATCAGTCCGATTTTTTCAAATTATTTATCCGCAATTTCAAATCTTAATGTAACAATTGAAACCGAAAATCAGAATCTGCAATTTTTAAAAAATGGCGGCAATGTCGGCTCGCTTTTCACATTACAGAATTTCAATACATCCGCGGATTTTTTTTCAATAGCGGTAAATGAAAATGCACAGGAAAATGTTGATATCAATTTAAAATTAGTTTATTCCGATAATGATTACCAAGACTTTGAATGGATTACAATTTCTATTAATCCCACATACGAAATTCAAACAACCGAAAATCTATCAATTACATTTACAAGCAGCGGTTCAATCGGCTTTGATGATTATCCGACAAATTTAAAGGGAAATGGTTTACGTTATAAAGATGGTCCAAACATACTTTTTGAAAGCTCTTTGATTTATGGAACATCCTTATCCTCAATTGAAAATTGCGCAAGAAATGCAGACGGCGATAAAGATCTTGATTTTTCGGTTGTTACACCAATTAAGGTAAATAAAAATGGTGATATTGCGGATAAGGAAGGTTATGCGGTATTTAATGACGCGATCGCTTCACCCAAAAGTTTGGGAATTGAAACAGAATTTTTCACATATTCTTTTTCAGATAATTCGGATTACATGATAGTACGTTACGCGTTAACAAATAAAACAAATGTTAATATTGAAAATTTCTATATCGGTCAATATTGGGATTTTGATATTGACGATACAAGTTATGACGATGATATGGTAGCTTACAATATTGAAAAAGATTTTGGCTATGCTTATGATAATGACGGTGATCCACTTAGCACACACATAGGACTCGCGGTTTTATCCGAAGATACAAAAAACTTTTTTGCGATGAACGATAAAGGTCAAGGAAATCCTACAATATCTTGGGATGGTTTTACCGATACTGAAAAATGGACTTCATTAACTTCCGGAAAAACGTTCAGTTCAACAGGTCCAAATGATATTTCACTTGTAATTTCGGCGGGACCTGCAACTCTTTATCCCAACATAAAGAAGAATTTTGATTTTCTTATTGCCGCGGGAGATGACCTGGAAAAGTTAACGCAGACAGTGATAACAGCAAAACAAAAATATAATGATGTTTTAACTACAATAAGTTATAGTAATGAAATTATCCCTGAAAATTTCGAACTGTTTCAAAATTATCCTAATCCATTTAATCCAACTACAAAAATTAAATATACAGTTCCAGCCAATTCAAATGAATATATCAAATCAAATAAGCTTGATCCGAATAGAAATACAGTTACGCTTAAAGTTTATGATATTTTAGGAAAGGAAATTAAAACTCTTGTTAACCAAAAACAAAATCCGGGTATTTATGAAATTAATTTTGACGCTTTAAATTTAACTTCAGGAGTTTATTTTTATAAATTGACTTCCGGAAGTTTTTCATCAATTAAAAAAATGATTTTGTTACGTTAACCAATTGAATTTGCTAATTTTGTAAACCATTATGGGAAACAAATGAAAATATTGAAATTGTCTCTGTTCATCAGCACTGCCGCTTTAATTTCTTCATGCGGATTATTGAAAGAAAAATATACTGTTAAATATAATTTAGTTGAACCAAAAAATAATATTTATGAAATAGTAAAAAATGACGTTGATGAAAATGAAATTAAGAATAATTTCTTTGAAAAAATAACTTTACAAAACGACAAGCCTTTAAAAATTGAACGCTGCGGTAAAACCGGAAAATTAACCGATGAATTATTTGCGCCGGCGGTAACGGTTTTTGAATATTATAATAACGGAAATACAAAGTTTGTTAAAAATTTTGATGAAAAATTAAAGCCGCTGGCGGATAAGAAATTTGGCTACGCTTCAATTGAATACGTTTATGATGAATTAAGCCGCGTACGAATTGAAATTTACAGAGATGAAAATTTTAAATTTCTTCAAATACCTACAGATACAACCGGCTCAATTACTAAAGTTGATTTTATTGCTCCAATATTGGTTTATGACTATTTTGATTTTCAGACTCGAATAAAGGCATTTGATCAAAACTTTAATTTACTTAAAGAAGTTGTTGGTGAAAAACCTTGTATACCTTTTATTGATTGCGGAAATTAAATAAATATGAAACAACCAATTAGAGAATATCATCAAGATGAATTTACAATATCAACGGATCCGGTGAAATTACAAATTGATGTGATACATAATTTTTTAAAAAATGCTTATTGGTCCAAAAATATTCCATTTTCAATTGTAAAAAATTCTGTTGAAAACTCTTTTTGCTTTGGAGTTTATTATAAATCAGATCAAGTTGGTTTTGCCCGATTAATTACTGATTTTACTTCTTTTGCATATTTGGCGGACGTTTTCATTCTTGAAGAATTTAGAGGAAAAGGCTTATCAAAATGGCTTATGAAAACCATTATTGATTTTCCCGAACTCCAAAGTTTAAGAGGATGGATGTTAAAAACAACCGATGCCCACGAACTATATAAAAAGTTTGGATTTACATCGCCTAAATTTCCAGAAAAAATTATGGAACTTTCCAAATTGCCAAACGGTTACTCAAATAATTAAATTTTTCCTTAAGTAATATAATCATATGAAAATACTTGTCGGTTCAAAAAATCCCGTTAAAATATCTGCCGCAAGAGAAGCATTCTCATTATATTTTGATAATGTTGAAGTGGTTGGAATTTCTGTACCTTCATTTGTGCCGGATCAGCCGATAAATGAAGAAACATATCAAGGCGCGCAAAATAGAGCAACTGAATTGCATAAAATTAATTTTGATCAAAATCTTAATGCCGAATATTCTGTTGGAATTGAGGGTGGAATTCAAAAAACATTTAACAAATGGTTTGCGTTCGGCTGTATGTGTTTAGTTCATAAAAGCGGAAAAACATCATTTGGAACTTCTGCCCATTTTGAACTTCCGGATATTGTTACAAAACAATTATTGGAAAGAAAAGAACTTGGTCATGTAATGGATGAATTAATGGAACAGGAAAATACCAAACAAAAAGGCGGAGCAATTTCTTATTTCACAAACGGCAGAATGGATAGGAAAGAATTATACATTCCCGGTTTAATAAGCGCGCTTGTTCCCTTCCAACATGAAAATTTATATTTTAAACAATAATTTTTTTTGATCTAATTAGATTTTAATTTTGCAGGAAATAGTGCAGTATTTTAAACCATTAAACTTACCTATTTAAATTGCAGACTTCATTTCTTATTTTTACAACTTATTATTCAACAAACTGTGAAAAACATGAGACTTAGCAACGCATTTATTCCAACATTAAAAGAAAATCCAAGTGACGCGGTTATAACAAGCCACATTTTATTAGTAAGAAGCGGAATGGTTAGAATGCTTTCCGCAGGAATTTATTCTTATCTGCCTCTCGGCTATAAAGTAATGAAAAAAATTGCTGAAATTATTCGTGAAGAAATGGACGCTATCGGCGGTCAGGAATTTCATCTTCCCGCATTAAATCCAAAAGAAATTTGGGAAGCCACTAATAGAGTTGAAGCATTCGGTGATACGCTTTTTCACATTAAAAACAGAGATTATGTACTTGCGCCGACTCATGAAGAAATTATGACTTACCACGCAAAAGGGGTTTTGAAATCATATAAAGACTTGCCGCAAATTTGGTATCAAATTCAAACTAAGTTTAGAAATGAAGCCAGACCAAGAAGCGGAGTTATTAGAGGAAGACAATTTTTAATGAAGGATGCTTATTCGTTTGATTCAAGCAGTGAAGGTTTGGATGTTTCATATGAATTGCATGATAAAGCTTACAGAAAAATATTTGACAGATGCGGATTAAAATATTTTGTTGTAGGCGCTTCAAGCGGTGCTATGGGCGGAAGTAAATCGGAAGAGTTTATGGTTAAATCGGATGCCGGTGAAGATTATGTTGCGTATTGCGGTAAGTGCGGCTACGCTGCTAATGCCGAGGTTTCTACTTCAACAATAGGTTCCGTAATAAGAAATGTTGAAAGCAAAGAGGTATATGAAATCAGCACACCGAATATTAAATCGATTAACGAACTTTGCGAATTCCTTAAAATAGATGAAAGAGAAACGGCAAAATCAAGAATTTATTTTCATAATAATGTTCCGATTTTGATTTTAATGAGTGGAAATGATGAAGTAAATGAAACCAAACTACAAACAATTTTAGGCGGAGATGTTCGCCCAGGGCATCCCGATGAATTAAAAGAAATAACCGGAGCTGATGCCGGTTCAATTGGTCCAATTAATTTTAGACATAGAATTATTGCCGATTTAAGATTAAAAGACGGAAATAATTTAATCAGCGGCGCAAATAAAAATAATTATCACTTGGGCGGAATTGATCTTAATCGCGACGTTCCAAATTTGGAATATTTCGATCTTCGATTAGTTGAATCCGGTGAACCTTGTCCAAAATGTTCCGAGCCGATAGAAGTTTTTAAAGCAATTGAACTTGGTCATATTTTCAAACTGGGCACAAAATATTCTGTCGGTTTGGACGCGATGTTCTTGGATGAAAACGGAAAAGAAAACCCTATAATTATGGGAAGCTACGGAATTGGTTTGGATAGAGTACTAGCATGTTATATTGAACAGAACAATGACGATAAAGGAATTATTTGGAAAAAACCGCTTAATCCTTTTGACGTACATTTGATTGGATTAAACATGAAAAAAGATGAAGTTATAAATGCGTGTGAAAAACTTTATAAAGAATTCAGCGCGAATGGTATTGATATAATTTTCGATGACAGAAATAATGTGCAGGCGGGATTCAAATTCAGTGATGCCGATTTGATCGGTGTTCCTCTTCAGATAATTGTCGGTGAACGTGGATTAAAAGAAAACATGGTTGAAGTAAAAATCCGCGAAACAGGTGAAAGACTAAACGTTAAGTTAGATGAATTATTGACAAAAGTTAAAGATCTGCTTAAATAAAATATCTGTACTAAGTGTTGTTGAAATAAAAAATTAGTTTTACTTTTTTTAACACTAAAACAAAGTTTAATATTATTTTAAATTGATATTAAATTTTATACAAATGTCACATTAAGTTATAAATTCATACTTAGCAAAATTGAAGTATGAATTAAGAAAACAAATATAATTACATCAAAATGCAATCCACACTTTACATAACACCAACCCCAATCGGGAATTATGAGGACATAACTTTACGAGCGATAAAAATGTTAAGTGAAGCGGATTTCATTTTCTGTGAAGAAATAAAACCGGCAAATCGTTTACTTGCACATCTTAAAATTTCCAAACAACTAATTCCCTTGAATGAACACAACGAAAAAGAGATTGTTGAT
Organism: Ignavibacteriota bacterium; assembly: GCA_016713565.1. Classification (NCBI taxonomy): domain Bacteria; kingdom Pseudomonadati; phylum Ignavibacteriota; species Ignavibacteriota bacterium. The sequence continues at coordinate 1,565,600 of JADJOX010000007.1, read as the reverse complement.
GAAATAATTGGCAAGTTAAAAGAAGAAAGCAGAACCGCGGCGTTGATTTCGGATGGCGGAACTCCGTTATTTTCAGATCCCGGACATTATTTAGTTGAACAATGCATTACAAATAAAATTAATATAGTTCCTCTTCCCGGCGCAAATTCTTTAATTCCCGCTTTAGTTTCATCGGGTTTTAATATTGAGAAATTTTACTTTTACGGCTGGCTTTCGCCCAAAAATGAAATTAGAAAAAATGAGCTTTTAAAATTAAAAAAAATAAAAGAGCTTATTGTAATTTTAGAAACCCCATATAGATTAAAAAGATTACTAACAGATGTTGTAACTTTTTTTGGGCCACATCAAAAAATTTCTTTGGCATTTAATATTTCAATGAAAGACGAGAGAATCTATAGAAATTCTGCTTCCGTTATCTTAAAAATTGCTACAGAGAATAATTTAAAAGGTGAATTTGTTCTCCTGGTAGATAATAGAAATTAATAATTTATAATCATACCTTCCTGTCAACTATATTTTATAAATATAAAATAATTTGCTAAAATATAAATTCCTTTATAATTTGATGTACATTCCTTTTACGAAGAAATTCAATTTAATAAACTAATCGGAGGTACAATGAAAATTTCAAAAAATGTTTTCTTGCCTTTTTTAATTCTATATATTCTTTTTTTTATAGGATGTGAAAAACAACCTGATATTACCGCTCTTAAGACCGAAGTTAACTCCATTAATGATATGATGGAAGAAGCTATTATATCTAACAATTATGATAATCTCTTAAAATTGTATACTCAAGACGCAATATCATTACCAAGTTACCAACCAATGTTAAAAGGGTTGGAAGCAATTAAGTCTAATTCAAATTCCCAGACGGATATGCAGGGCAAAATGAAAGAGTTTGTTATAACATCAACGGATGTTTGGGTAAGCGGAAATTTTGTTGTTGATATTGGAACTTACAGCATGACATTAGAACTGCCCGATTCAAATAAGACAGAAATGAAAGACCATGGTAAATATTTAACACTTTTTGAAATTCAAAAAAATGGTTCTTTGTTAATGAAAGCCGATACATGGAATACAGATTTAAATCCTTGGGAACAAATGGGTAAGCAGTAAAAAGTGTGCTGTAATTAATTATTGATATAGATAAAATGATGCTACATTCCGGAATTAAATACGATTTTAATGAAAAACCTTGGAGATATAATGGTCAAAGTAGTTGGACTTTTATTTCGTTACCCCGCAAAATATCAAGAGAAATTAGAGATAATTTTATATCCGAAGAAAAAGGTTGGGGAAGACTAAATGTAACTGCAAAAATTGGAAACACTTTATGGCAAACGGCTATTTGGTTTGATACAAAAATGAACACATATTTATTACCTTTGAAAAAGGAGGTTAGAAAAAAAGAAAACATTGAAATAGAAAAAAATGTAAAAGTTAGTTTGTGGATATAAAATTTCTAATTAATTATTAATTATAAACTTAAAATAAAGAAAATAAAAGTATGACAAACGCAATTAATTGGTTTGAAATCCCAGTAGCAGATTTCACAAGAGCGAAAAAATTTTATGAAACAATTTTAGGCGCAGAAATAATAGAAATGCCTTTCCCGGGCGGGAAATACGGAATGCTGCCGGCAGATATGCAAAACGGAGTTGGCGGCGGACTTGCACAAGGCGAAGGTTTTGAACCTTCAGAAAAAGGAACCATCGTTTACTTAAATGGCGGAGAAGATTTGAATTTATCTTTAAATAAAGTTGAACAAGCCGGCGGAAAAATAATAATACCTAAAACTTCAATTGGAGAAAATGGTTTTATGGCACATTTTATTGATACCGAAGGAAACAGAGTTGCACTTCACTCAATGAAATAATTTCTATGGCATATAACGAAAAGTTGACAAACAAAATTATTATACCAATTTAAAAATCCGGAATTTTATATATTCTTTCCGGATCTTTATTTAAAAGAATTTGCGTAATCTTCAACTTGTTTCCATACTCTTAACATATTTCCGGAACAGATCTTCTCAATATCACTTTCTGAATAATTTCTTTTAAGTAATTCATAAATTAAATATGGTAGATATGAAACATCCGTTAAATTTTTCGGTAAAGTATTCACGCCTTCAAAATCGGATCCTAATCCAACGTAATCAACTCCTACTAATTTTACTACGTGATCAATATGATCAGCAACATCGCTAACAGTTCCGGGATCCATCGTATTATTCTTTAAATAATTATCAACATATATTTTACCTTCACCCGAACTACGTGAAAGATGATTATCTGTTAAATATTTATCCATTTCTTCAGATTTTCTATTAAAATCACCGCTTATAAAATAAGAACCAAATGTAATTTGAATAACTCCGTCTTTTTCGGCTAATTTTTTTATCATATCATCACTCATATTTCTTTCAAAATCCGGAGTGAAATATCTGCATGAAGAATGTGTAGCAATTACCGGAACTTTTGAAATTTCTATTGCTTGATAAAACGCGTCATCCGAAACATGGGATATGTCTACCATAATTCCCAGTTTATTCATTTCTGGAATTAATGATTTTCCAAACGGACTTAATCCTTTCCATCTTTTGTTAGGATCGTAAGATGAATCGCATATATGGTTTGATTTGGAATGAGTCAATGTTATATACCTTATTCCTCTATCATAAAAATATTTGAGTCTTTCAAAACTTCCGTTTATCGGACTGCCGTTTTCCATTCCCATCGGTAACGATATAATTCCTTTTCCAAATTGATTTTTTACGTCTTCGGTTGAAAGCGCAATCTCAAATTTATCCGGATAAATTTTTGCAAGCTTTTCAACTATATTTATTAATGCATCGGCGTTTTTGAACGCTTCTTCTGATTCACCCAAATCCGCTTCGGTGTAAATTGACATAAACGCTGCATCCAATCCGCCGTTTTTTGCCCTAACAAAATCGAAATGTCCGTCTGCCGTCTCCTTTGAAACATCTTCCCAATTACTTTTTAGTCGTAAAGGAAGATCAATGTGCGTATCAATTATTAATATTTTATTGCTTAGTTCTACAGCTTTATTAAAAAGATCGGTATCAATTTTCTGATCATTTCCGGCGTTTAAATTCATTAAGCCACCCCAAATTATAAATAATAAATAAGTTAGATTATTCAATTGAACCTCTGGAATTTTTATTAGTGAAAATGTTAAATGTACTTTTATAAATTTATTCATTTTTTTCATAAAGTGATTTATATCACTAAATAATATTTTATAAAAATCGAAAATCAATTAACAAAACAGAAATTTAATTTGGCTATTTCAAACATTATATTAATTTGCTTCCTGCTATTCTTTACTCATTCAAGCATTAAAATTATAAGAAGAAATAAAAAATCTGACTTATTAAAAAATCAAATATGATATAAATCACTTAAATTTATTATCATACTGCCGAAACTAAGTTAGAAATTATTACTTATTTATTCAAACAAAAATCGAAAATTTTATCGGGAAAAAATAAATGAAAATCAAATTACTGTTTATAAGTATATTGACAATTTCCTTTTTTGCATGCGGTGAAGACAATTCTATTTTAAATCCTAATCTTAATTTGGATTCGCAAAATAATACTTTTACGAAAATTAATGGCGATACTTCCATTGTTACTGTTGATACAACTTTTTTTAAGCAAAAAATATCTCAAAGTTTAATAGTAAACGGTGATAAAGGCGGAAAAATATTTATTAAGCATTTATTTAAGAATAAAAGAAACAAAATTCTAAAACTTGATGCCGTTTTGACAATTCCAGACAGCGCGTATAAAGGCGATCTTACATTTGATATAATTTTTGATTTAGAAACTCTTGGAGTTGAATTATATCCTTCTCCCTTTAAATTTGATAAGCCTGTTATTCTTGACCTAAAGTTTATGAATGCGGATTTAAAGGAATTTGAATTGAAGGAGTTTAATTTTGATTATCTAGACGGCGATTCCGAGCACTTAAAATTTGATAAATTAAAATACGATTTTGAAAAAGGATTGCTTGAAATTACCGGCGTGGAAATTCCGCATTTTTCAAGATACGGATGGACTAGAACAAAATAGTATATAACCTTTCATATATTCTCTATTATTGAAAATCTGCCGCCTAAAACAGCAGATTTTTTTTTAACATTAAACACTCTATTCTCCCTTCTTTCGTAATTCAAGAGCTCCCGAATGTAATTTGAATCACTATAATATAAATATAAAGTGCCGACAATTTATAAGAAAATATAATCTTTATCTGATATTTAAAAATGTCGATAGACCAAAAATCTATATAAATAGTTTCTGCGGTTCAAGGGGGGAAACCAAAGAGATCTGTTAGGAGCCTTAAAACGTAACTAACAGATTTTTTATTTAAAATTGTGTTTATGCGGCTGATTGTATTTTTATTGGGAAACTGATAATAAAAGTTGTTCCTTTTCCTAATTCACTTTCCACTTCAATTTTTCCGCCAAGCAGCTCTATATATTTTTTTGTAATTGCCAAACCTAAACCACTTCCTTGAAAATCTTTGGTAAAACCTTCGCTCAACTGCTTGAATTCCTTAAAAATCATAGGAATTTGATTTTTACTAATTCCTATTCCCGAATCTTGAACTTTAAGCACAAAGTTTGAATTAAAAGTATCATTTTCTATTGATGTAATAATTTTAATTTCGCCTTTTGAAGTAAATTTAAAAGCATTGTTAATAAGATTTTCAAGAATAACTCTAAACATTGAAGAATCCATATCAATCATAAAAGTTTCCGCGTGAACGTTAATTTCAAAACCAAGTTTTTTATTGGATAGGGCTCCTTTAAAACTTGTACACGTTTCTCTAATTTCTTGAATAATGTCGATTGGATGAGCGTTAACTTCAACTAAATTAGATTCCAATCTTGCTAAATCCAATATCAAGCTTAAAGTTGAAAGTAGCCTTTTGCCAGTTCTATTTATTCCTTCGGCCATTTCTTTTAGTTCCGGATCATCAAGCATACTTCTCATTAAATCGGAATACCCTAAAATTCCAACTAGAGGAGTTCGAAGTTCGTGGCTCATATTTGCAAGAAATGTTGATTTCGAATTGCTCGCGGCTTCTGCATTTTCTTTTGCAATTACCAAATCCTTTTCTATTTTCTTTCTCTCATTAATTTCATTTTCAAGTTCCTGCGTTCTTTCATATACCAGCTGCTCCAATTGTCCTTGATATATTTCCAGCTGAATTTTTTTCGATCTTAATTTTTTTTCTGTTTCGATCAATAAAATATTCTGCTTTCTTTTCTTTCTATAAAAAAAATAAATTAAAATTGATGTGCAAAATCCAATAAAAATAAATCCGAACAAACCGAATGCCATTAATGTTTTATTCGCATTTTCTTCGTTTAATAGCTTGATTTGATTTTCTTTTTTTTCTATATGTTGTTTAACTTCCAATTCGGCAAGTACTTTTTTATTTGTATAATAGTTTAGGCTATCAATAATTTTCATTACATCTGAATAGTTCTCAATCGCCAAGCTATAATTTCCACGTAGTTTATTTGTTTGCGCTAAAAGCAATAAATAATTTTTTTCTTCCTCTAGCATTCCGAGATTTTTAAATCCTTCAACGGCTTTTGTTAAGTTTAATTCGGCTTCATTTAAAATTTCATTTAATTTTATTTGACTGCTTATTTTTTTATTGAAATCATAAATCTTTAATTTAAGTTTTCCAATACTTCCATATTGATAAGCTATTCCATAATTATCATTAATTTTTTGTGAATATTTAAGTGAATTTATAAAATAAGAAAGCGCCTCGGAAAATTTATTTTGTTCAGCATAAACTAAGCCTATATTACCTAAGTATATTGCAAAATTGTATTTATCATCTATTTTCTTAAAGATTTCCAGCGCTTTTTTATAATAAGTAATTGCCTGGTTTAGTCTATTTAATTCAGAATATGTTAAGCCAATATTGCCGTATTGTATTGCCAAACTCGATTTAAAATTTAAATTTTCGTATATCATTACCGCTTTCTTGAAATATTCCAAAGCGCTGTTATATTTTCGTGCGGTACTTAGCAGAATACCAATTTTCCCATAAATATCTGCTATTCCTTTTTTGTAATTTAATTCCTGATATAAATATAACGCACTGTTAAAATTTTCAAGGGAGTTATTGAAATCGGAAATGTTGAAAAATGAAATTCCAAGTTTTGATTTTGTGTCGGCTATTTTATGGTTATCTTTTAGTTTTTCAAAAATATCCAAGGCATAATTATGATTTTCAATTGATAATTTTATATCGCCTTTATATCTGTAAATTTCACCCAGTATATTATATGCGTCTCCTTTACCTTTTTCAAATTCAATTTCGCTTGAATATTTTAGAGCAAGGTTTGCATATTTTAAACTCTCATCAAAATCAGATGTTGTTAAATTCCACGAAATTTCATTAAGCAGATTAACTTTAGAAGTATCTGTTGCTTCTTGGGATAATAGATACTTTAGGCTGTCAATTTTTGAAACTGCAAACCGGTTGTCTAATTTTTTCTGTCCGGAATATATTTGAACGAATTCAATAAGTAAAAATGAAATCAGTAAAAATATTTTTCCATTATAAATTGACATTAACTTACATTAACAATTAATTATTAATAATATTCACTTAATTATCGAATAAGTTAATAGGAGATTTAAAGCAAAAAACCCGCTTTTGAATGCGGGTTTAGCTATTAAAATACCAATGGTATTTTATAATTCTACGCGAGTATCAATATTTCATAAAATGACATTTTAAATTTTTCTTTATCTTATTATCTTTTTATTAATTGAATTTCTATAAAATTACTGAAATTTGCAGATTTATATAACAAATCGTAAATAGAGTTTTTAATTTTAAGGTTACCGTTATCTTTATTTAAGCTTTACAAATTATATTTCAGTTTGACATTTAGCTTCATTAACTCTTCAATTTACTTATATAATATTTATCTCTAATTTATCCTACTTCATCAATATCATTTTCTGTGTTTTACTAAATCTATCAACCTGAAGTGTATAGAAATAAATTCCACTTGGTAAATTGCTTCCGTCAAAGTTCATTTCATAATTTCCGGAAACTAATTTATCATTAACTAAAGATGCGATTTCCTTTCCCAGAACATCAAAAATTAATAATTTTACATTTGATGTTATACCGTTTTCATTCTGCGGGACTGAAAATTTAATCTTTGTTACGGGATTGAAAGGATTAGGATAATTTTGCGCTAAACTGAATTCTTCAGGTCCGGAAATATAAACCTCAATTTCCTCCGAATATTCGTACATACCGTCAATATCTATTTGCTTTAATCTGTATAAATATTTTCCCGCAGAATTAACCGAGCCGTCTTCATAATTATAATATTTGGGTGAGTTGCTGTTTCCATGACCGTTTATAAATGCAATTTTTTGCCATTGCGCCTCAGAACTTGCGGCTAAATTTTCTTTTCTTTCAACTTCAAAGCCATAATTATTTACTTCCGTCGCGGTCTCCCAATTCAGCATTACTTTGCTTTCATTAACATTTGCGGAGAAAGTCGTCAATTCCACTGGAAGCGGGGATGAGCTTTCTTGTATTATTGCTCTCATTTCATAAGAACCATTAAAAACGTTCCAACTGCTGCCGTTAAAATAATATGATCTGCTATTTGAAGTATTGCTTATTACCATATAAACAGAATTTGAAGGAACTGTGTAACCTACAAAAAAATCACCGGTTAAATCATGAAGCTGTTCCGAATAATTTCTTAAATCAATCACAGTAAAAGGAAACGGATTATCCAAAGTTGCTTCAGGAACCACAGTAAATGGAGTTATTAGGTCATTTCCCGGAACTCCATTATTATTACTCCAAACATGAAACAGCATATTGGAATTTGAAAGATTAGTATCTCTGTAATTTCTTATTAATACCGTCACTAATTTTCCATACATATTTGCGCCAACTGATATTTTAACCGCAACCGCTGCGGATCCTGTTGTTGTCGCAACAGCATCAACAATTCCATTTTCATATGATAAATATTTACCTGAAATATATTGATACTTTTGAGATGCAGATGTATCTGATTGGTTTGGGATTGGCGCATTATCCACAGCTTTAATTTTATAAGTAATTTTTGAACCCGGTGCTTGAGCCGGAATTGTAAATGAATAATTATTACCCGTTGTATTTGTTCCCGCCACACTGTTTGGTCCAATGCCGTCAACATTGTAATAAAGAATAGTCGAATTTATTCCCGATATATCCGAAATTTCCGCAATTACATTTTGCTCGTTTTGAGTGCTTTCGTAAAATTCGGGTCCGTTATGAACAATTAGCGGAGCTGAATTATCTGTATTTAGACCTAATATTTCAACATCGTCAATATAAATTCCATCAGCAACAACGTATTGATCACTGGAAAATCTGAACCTGATTTTTACATTTGATAATCCTGCGTATCCACCAATATTAAATGTATATTTCTGCCAAGTCGATGATACGCCGGTAAATTCTTTTAACTTTGAATAATTTGCGCCGCCATCCTTAGAAATTTCTACATAAACAAAATCAAAAGCATTTTCTAAATTATATTTGGCCCAAAAGTTGAATTCCGCACCAAGATAACCGCTTAAATCAATATTTATTGAGGATGCCGAGTTTGACTGCATATTCGAATAATTACCGCCGGGACTGTCGGTCAATGATTTTGCAGATGATTTGTAACTAGCCGTTGTTAATCCCCAGCTTCCTGTCAATGTCCACTTTGCCGTATCTGTATTAAAATTATCCGTAAAAACCTGTGTTTGCGCAAATATGTTAAATGAGGTTAAAAGTAAAAATGCGGTTAATAATTTTAATTTATCGAAATTAGAATTAATTGTTTTCATGGCTTTTCATTTTTTATATTACATGTGCAATAGCCATACCATTTGAAAATGTTTGAAAATGAGCTAATTTCGTAGAATATGTTTTATTTTGATGTGTTAAAATGAAGATTGTGTTTCAAATCACAACATATAAATTTCAAAATTTTTGAGAAACTTTGCAAAAAACATAAAGCATTTCTCTTGCAATTTCGTTATTTCTTTCCAAATATTTTGATTCTTCCAATTCCGAATTATCAAATTTTTTAGGGTCTTCATAACGAATTTGAAATCTTCTTTCAGCGCCAAATATTACCGGACAATTTTCATCGGCATCTGAACATGTCATGATTGCCGCAAAATCCTTTTGAGGATTTATTTTATCATTATATAATTTAGAAAAACAAGTAATTGAATCAGAGTTTTGAATAAATTTTAAATTGTAAATTATATTTTCCATTATACCGTTTTTCTTAATTTGAAATCCTATTTTTTGAAGGGTTTTTATCGCTCTTGGATTAAACGCAGTAACCTCAGTTCCGCCTGAATAACAATTAATATTTTTAATTCCATAAAATTCTGAAGCTACTTTTGCCCAAATTTGCGCAAACTGACTTCTTCTTGAATTATGAGTACAAATAAAAATTAAATTAATTATTTCATTCGATTTATATTTTTGTAAAATATAATTTACAAAAGGTTTCAATAACTCTTTTCTTTCATCAGAAATTTGATGAAATTCTTTAATTAAAGATTTTATGTAACTTTCAATTTTAGGCAACATATTATTTATAGATTCTTTGAGTTTTTAGAATTACATTTGCATTTTAATGCTGCGATTTAGTTAAATATGATGTCCAAAGATGCGATCTTTTAAAAAGTCCGCATCTTTAATATAAATTAGTTTTTATAACCAACAACAGTTATGCTGAAAATTCCAATTTTCTTATTTCTAAAGTCCGCAATTTCTTCGTTATTCAAATAATTTTGCAAAACATTATCCGGAAGTTCTATTACTTTTGTTTTCTTAATTTCAATATTTTCAAAACCCGTTTGTAAAATTATTCCTAGATAATCTTCCTGCTGAATTGCACCGGCAACACAGCCCGCATACATTTCAGCAGACTTTTTTAATTTTTCGGGAAGATTTCCTTTTATTACAATATCCGAAACGCAAAAATGTCCGCCTGCTTTTAGAACTCTATAAATTTCAGAAAATGCTTTTTGTTTGTTCGGAACTAAGTTTAACACGCAATTACTAATTATTACATTTACGGAATTATTTTCAAGCGGAAGATTTTCAATTTCACCAAGTTTGAATTCAACATTTTCAAATCCCAATTTTTCCTTATTAGCATTAGCTTTTGCAAGCATTTCCCGGGTAAAATCAATTCCGATTAATTTACCAGCGTTTCCGGCAAAAGGACGCGCGACAAAAATATCATTTCCGGCACCGCAGCCTAAATCAACAACAGTATCTCCGTTTTTAATTCCAGCAAATTCCGTTGGAACTCCGCATCCCAAGCCCATATCCGCGTCTTTTACATAGCCGTTAAGATTTGAATAATCTTCTTTCATCATGCTGTAATCCACAACCTTAGATTTTTTTCCACCACAGCAGCATCCGGAAGTCGCGACTGCAATTTCAGCATATTTGTTTTTTACGGATTCTTTGATTTCCGTTTCGTTATTCATAATGAAATTTCTCCTAAAATTTATTTTTTAAAAATGAAATACACCGCCAAAACTAAAAATATGAACCCAATAATGTGGTTTGATCTGAATGTTTCCGTTTTAAATAAAACAAGCGAAAACAACGTAAAAACCAAAAGTGTAATAACTTCCTGCAAGACTTTTAATTCAACAAGGCTAAAAGATCCGCCGTTTCCATTGTACCCGATTCTATTTGCCGGAACTTGAAAACAATATTCAAAAAACGCAATTCCCCAGCTGATTAAAATTACCGCAAATAGCCCGAGACTTTTAAATCCATCTATCTCTTTAAATTTTAAATGTCCGTACCACGCAAATGTCATAAATGTATTTGAAACAGTTAGTAAAACAATAGTGTAAATGGAATTCATAAATTTCTCATAGTTATGTTGTTTCTAGAAAATATTTTTTCTTAAAATAGAACGATAAATTTACCAATGATATTAAAACCGGAACTTCGACAAGCGGACCAACAACCGCGGCAAATGCTTCGCCGGAATTAATTCCGAATACAGCAATTGCAACAGCGATAGCTAATTCAAAATTATTACTTGCGGCAGTGAACGAAAGTGTTGCGGAAATTTTATAATTTGCACCAAGTTTTTTGCTTATAAAAAATGAAATTACAAACATTATTACAAAATAAATTATAAGTGGAATAGCTATTCTAATTACATCCAAGGGAATTTTAATTATATACTCTCCTTTTAATGTAAACATTACAAAAATTGTAAAAAGCAATGCCAGCAAGGTTAATGGGCTAATTCTTGGAATAAATTTTCGCTCGTACCAATCTATATTTTTAAATTTGATAAAAAAGTATCTTGTTAGCATTCCGGCAAAAAATGGAATTCCTAAATAAATTAAAACACTTTCCGCAATTTGATAAATTGTGATATTTACTTTAAAATTTTGAACTCCAAACCATTTTGGCAAAACTGTTAAAAATATGTATGCATAAAGTGAAAAAAATAAAATTTGAAAAACGGAATTAAATGCTACAAGCCCCGCCGCATATTCCGTATCGCCATTTGCTAAATCGTTCCATACAATTACCATTGCAATGCATCTTGCAAGACCAATTAAAATTAAACCCGCCATATATTCCGGATAATCTTGTAAAAATATTATAGCTAAAACAAACATTAGAATTGGTCCAATTAACCAATTTTGAATTAATGATAGTGAAAGTACTTTATAATCTTTAAAAGTTGTAAAAAGTTTTTCATATTTAACTTTAGCTAATGGCGGATACATCATCAAAATTAGACCAATTGCAATTGGAATATTTGTAGTTCCGGATTGAAGAGAATTCCAAAATTCCGCCATGGTTGGAAATAAATAACCGACAATTATTCCCATAAGCATTGCGGAAAAAATCCACAATGTTAAATATCTGTCAATTATTTTTAATTTAGCTTTCATTTTATTTCGTTTAATAACGATATGATAAATCAATTACAGCAAATTATATTTCTATCTAAACAAGAAATTTGATTTTTATCCTCAATAATTATTTTCTCATCGTTTATCCAAAAGTCAAGTTGAGATAAAATTGCATTTATTCTTACATCTTCAGATTTAAAATTAATTTGATAATTTACCCATTTCCCATCTTTCTGTTCAATAATAAAGCCGGATTCTTTAAGAATTTTAAGATGTTGAGAAACTGTGGAATTTGCTAATTTCAATAATTCTCTAATTTCACAAACACAAAGAATTTTTGACTGAAGTGCTTTTAGAATTCTTAATCTGTTTATATCGGAGAGCGCTTTGAAAATTTTTGTATTGTCTTTCATTTTATATTTCGTTGTTTACCGAAATATAAATGTAATTTATAATTTTGTCAATTATAAAATTATAAATTAATTTTGAAGTGTCTTCCCAAGCCAAAATCCAAAATTTAAACTATCTTCAAATCCGTCAACTTGATAAATTACGCCAAGTGCCGCGCCAATTGCTGCATTTTGAATTAAAAAATCGTCGCTTGAATTTAAATTTGTTTCAATAATTTTTCTGCAGATTTTCGCAATTTTTGAATAAGAAGGTTTTGTGTAATCATCGGAAAGTTTGCCTAAAATTTTCCAATCCTTTTCACTTATTAATAATTTCCCGTTATTCATCAAATAATTTGAATAGTTTGTTTTCATCAAATTTTTTAATGAGTAAAATCTTAATTTGTTCATCAAAAAAAAATCATCACAAATTAACAATGCTGATTTAAGTTTTAGTAAAGAATCTAAAGTCGGGTTTGCGGTTCCGCTTTCTATGGTTGAAAGAACAGGTCTTGTTATTTTTGTAATTCTGAGTAAATCTTCATGATTATAATTTATTGTTTTACGAGCGATAAAAATTATCAATGCAATTTCATCTTTAATTGAGTTAATATTCGACATAATTACTCATTATTGTAAATTATATTTTACAAATATATTTTTAAAATTTATATTAAGCAACAATTTCCATTTTGTTTATATTAAAAATTATTTTCTTAAGAATTTATTTTGATAACTCAAATTTGATGACAATATACTTAGTAATTGAAGTTTTATATATTTTTTTCAAAATTCAATTTTTGTTAAAAAATATTAAAACAGTTATTGTAAATTCATATTATTATAAAATGTAAATTATATTTTACATAAATTTAAATATAATTTACCCAAATCTTTAAATAAGGAATTCTTTAATAAAAATGAAATTTTGTACTTTAAAAATTGCAAAAAAAGTTGCATCTTAAACAACCAATAAATAGGGGAAGAAAGATGAAAGAATCCGTATTTAAAGAAGTCCACAAACACAAAATCGAAAATGATCAATTTGATAAATACAGAAAAAATCTAAAAGCAAAAGGAAAAAGGTTCAAAAATCATTTTCCAATTGAAACATTTGATGTTGAACAGGTTTTGGAAATGATTTCCAAGAAAAGCGTTGTTAGGTTGGGAGTTGTACAAGGCGTTGACGAAAATGGTCAAAAAATTTCCATGCTCGCGGCGTATAATTCAAATGGAGTTATGGTAGGCAAAGGTTTGCAGACCGGCGATCCTTGTCCGCCGCCCAAATGTGAGTAGAAGTTTATGCCGGAATATTTATCATTACTCCGTGAATTAAGTGTAAATTCAATTTATGCTCTGCTTATCCTGGTTTTGATAATTACTTTATTTAAAGGAAGAATAAAAAACAGAGAGTTGATTTTGGTTTTTTATGTTTGGCTTCCAATTGCTGTAATTACTCAATTTTTTATGACTTATTTCCGAGTTCATTTGAGCAGATCAAATTTACCGATTATGAATTTTTATTTGATGATCGAATTTATACTTTTCGTAGTTATTCTTCTTTTAGTAAAGAAAAATTCATTCGGAAAAAAAAGTAAATTTTAAGCTGTGGAGTATTATAGTTGTAATTGGATTGGTTTTACACTTAATTGATAAATTGGATACCATACATTCATCAGCAATGTTATTTATTGCAATAATATATTTTCAACTTTCAATTAACAGTATTGAGCTTGATAAAAGCGATGAATTAATTAAAGATCCGTTTACGATCTTAAATATTACAATATTCGTGAAAGCCTTCGGTTATTCTTACTTTTTAATTTACCAGACCGATTATACATTTCCATTAAGTATTTATAGCGGCGTAAATTTTCTTGTTCAAATTTTATTCGCCTTAACCTTGATTATGTACTATAAAAATCAACCGCAAAAAAAAGTAAAGCAGAACAAGATATTTTAAATTAAGTAAGCTTTAGAAAAGATCCTGATTTACAGAATTATTAAACTCCGGATAAATAAATTCCGGAGTTTAAATCTACAACCACCTTTTCATTAATTAAAAGAATGAGAAATTTTAAGATAAAGAATGTCCCAAAAATACATCGCATTATTGTTAACTTAAAACAAATTTAAAAATTCGCACTATCAAAAATGTTTTGTTAAAAGTGAATCTTCCTATTTCACTTTTTTAGTTATTTCACATTACTGCATTTTAGAACTCTAAATCCAACATTGCATCATTTCTTATATAAAAAACCAATCTGCAATTTTAAATCCTCAGCAAAAAATTTTACAAATATTCATGAATTAAGGAATTGCGAAAATGAGCTTATTTAGCGAATATTTTCCAAACTTTCATTTTTATGATATGAAGAATTTCCGTATTTTTGCACCGCACCCTTAGCTCAGCTGGTAGAGCAGTTGACTCTTAATCAATTGGTCGGGGGTTCGAGTCCCCCAGGGTGCACAACAAAAAGCCTTTTAAGATAATAACTTAGAAGGTTTTTTTTTCATAGTACTTATTATCAAGATAAAAAAGTAATTTTGTGTTAAGACAAAGTTTGTATTTTGCTTACCATTTTTATTCAGTTAGTTTACAAAAAAGATAAGGACTTGGATAAGATTTAATAAACAGTTAAACTCTTTTTAAATAAGCATTCATTTTGAAAATTTCTAAAGTTATTTACATTAAACAAACGAAATTTTTAAAAAGATTTTACTCTTTGGAGAAAAATATATTTAAAATTTTTTCTTTTATATCTTACCTAAATAATTGTTCTCCAAGTCAGTACTTCTTAATCATAAATTTATTACAATTTAAACTTATTAACCAAATTGTATTTACTATTAATGATTTCTAAACATTGATTATGAATTAGAACTTCCATAATTTTAATCAAATTTATACTTAATTAAGTGCTATAACTAAATATAAGACTTTGAGTCTTCTGTTAATATAATAGTAAATTTCTCTAATCAAT
Source organism: Ignavibacteriota bacterium (assembly GCA_016713565.1). NCBI lineage: Bacteria > Pseudomonadati > Ignavibacteriota > Ignavibacteriota bacterium. The sequence continues at coordinate 1,550,229 of JADJOX010000007.1, read as the reverse complement.
ATTAAATATTATCATAAATCATGAATAAATTTTCCCTTGTACTTTTTCTTCTAATAACTACTTCATTTTTTGTTAAAGGCCAAAACAATATTGGAGTTCACAATTGGGAGTATCACAAACAAAAATTGTCATCCATTAAAAATGAAGCTCATACGGACAACCAGGTTAATATAATTCCATTGAATAATTTTAAAAAGAAGACAGTATCAAAAACCATATTTGGCTATTTGCCTTATTGGGAATATTATAACGCTAAATCATATATTAGGTATGATTTACTTACTCATATAGCACTATTTAGTTATAGCATTAATTCGAATGGTTATATAATCAATCCGATTGGTGAATCTTGGCCATGGATCGACATTATAAATGAAGCGCACCAAAACGGCACAAAAGTAATTATGACAGTTGTGAATTTTGATATTACTCAGTCAGAAATGAATAATATTCTCACTAATCCAACTTTAACATTAAATTTTATAAATGATGCTAAAACAATAATCAGTACTTATAGTTTAGATGGTATAAATATTGACTTTGAAGCTAGTAATATATCTATCTCTGATAGGTCCGAAAAAATAAATAAATTTATGAAGGCACTGACCGATTCATTACATGGATTTTCATCAAATCTCGAAGTATCGTTTTCTTCACCACCTGTTAATTGGGATAATTATTGGGATTTTGAAGGATTGGCTAAAAGTTGTGATTATTTATTTGTTATGGGTTATGATTTCTATGGCAGCTGGAGTGATTATACAGGTCCAACTGCACCTATTGTTAGCAACGTTAGTAATTATAATATCACAAATACTATTGATATTCAGTATAAAAATATAACTAGAAATAATCCTGAAAAATTGATACTAGGTGTACCTTATTATGGCCCACATTGGATAGCACAAGGAGATAATGAAGGATCTGGAATAATTTCATTCGTTGATTCAGAAAAATTCAGAGATGCAGAGCCAAACTCTGAAATTTTTGGACTTAAATGGTCAGAAAATTTTAAAAATTCTTGGTATAGTTATTCGGACGGTAAAAATTATAGACAGATATGGTTTGATAATGATTCAAGTTTAGCTTTGAAATATAACCTGGCTAAATCTCGAAACTTAAAAGGTGTTGGTATATGGGCTTTGGGTTATGACGGTGACAGGTCTGAATTATGGAATTTAATTGATATTAAGTTCGGTTCCGGTAAATTGCCATTGCCGTCCATTCCCAAAAACTTTTCTGTATCGACTTTAAATAACAATAGTTTGAAAATAAGCTTTTCTCCATCAGATTATGCAGAATCTTATGAAATCTTCTCAAGCGAAGACAGTATGGAATTTAACCTCTATACTGAAATAACTGTGAATTCTTTTATTATTGACAGTTTAGAATTTTTAAAGCCGTACTTTTTTAAAGTTAGAGCAAAAAATTCATCCGGTCAGTCCTTGTTCAGTAAAATATTATGTGGAATTCCCTCAGAATCTAAAATACTTATAATTAATGGATATGAAAAGATAGATAGTACTGACAGTAATTTTGATTATATAAAAAATTACGTGGAACCGTTATTAAATTTAAAATTTGGTTTCTCTTCATGCTCTAATGATGCTGTTTACAATGGGAAAGTAAATTTAAACGATTTTGATATTGTGTTTTGGATGCTGTTAGATGAAAGTACTGCTAATGAGACATTTAATCATTTGGAACAGCAAAAAGTTAAATTATTTCTTGAAAATGGCGGCAAATTATTCATATCTGGATCTGAAATTGGATTTGACTTAGTACAAAACGGAAATGGTGAGGATGTAGATTTTTATTCAAATTATCTTAAATCCATTTATATAGCAAATTCACCATTAAACCAAAGTAGTACTTATTATTCTATTGAGCCGGTAACGGGCGAAGTTTTTGATGGGTTGGAAATGATTGCGTTTGATGACGGAAATCATGGAACGATTGATGTCAATGATCCGGATGCTATTGCTGCTAATAGCGGAGCTTCAAACATTATGCAATTTGTTAATATTAACTTTGCTTCAGGTGCTGCTGGAATAGCTTATTCTGGAGCTTTTGGAGGAAGTAATTTAGAAGGTAAGTTGATTTATCTTTCTGTTCCATTCGAAACAATTTACAATGCACAAGAAAGAAATAATTTAATGTTGAAGATAATGGAATATTTTAGTAAACCCGTTAATGTTGATCAATTAAACAGTAATAAGTACACATTATCAATGGAGCAAAATTATCCCAATCCGTTTAATTCTTCAACAGTAATAAATTACTCTGTACCAGAGAATTTAGCAAAGTTATCCGGCAAAATGCTTGTAACACTAAAGGTATACGATATTTTAGGACGAGAAGTAAATATTTTGATAAATGATTTTCAAGCGCCTGGAAGACATCAAGTAGTTTTTAATACTTCACAACTTGATTTAAATCTTTCGAGTGGAGTATATGTTTATAAATTACAGATTGGCAATTATTACAAAGCGAGGAAAATGATAATCTTAAATTAATTATAGCAATTCCCTAATTTGGGGTATATAAATGTTGTTAATTTCTCATGCAAGAATTTTTTTGGCAATTGATCTTAATTTTCTTTCTATTCATTTTCATAAGATGAATTTTACTGAAACAAAAATAAAATCATACAGTAAATAAAAAACCGAAGCAATTGAATTTTTTTTAACAATTAATATTTCTAACTCACTCTTGGTATTTAAAATCGATTTTGTTTATGGATTCAACTAAGTAAGGTATCTAATTATTCCACTTTCATTGAATAAACAATAAGAAGAATAAAATAATATACAGATAAGAAAATAATTTAAATTATTTAATTTTTAAAGAATTTCTTAAATATAATTTACAGTATGTATTTTAAATCACATAAAATCTCATTTAATTTTGTATTTTTCAATAAAGGACGAATTGTCCATTTATTTGTATTTGCAAACTTTTACAAATAAATTCAAATATTTAGCGGCATTATTTATTTAGGGAGAAAATTTTGAAAAAAGATATTTCATTTTTATTGTTGCTAATCATCCTTATTAATATTTTATGTCTTAAAAGTATCATTGCTCAAACCTTTAATGGTAATGTAATACTAACCACACAATCAGAAGTCAACAGTTTTGGTTCAGAAAATTATGTAAACATATCCGGTAATCTTAAAATATCAGGATTAGATATTAATGATATATCCTCACTTTCAACACTTAATTTTATTGGCGGAGATTTATTTATAAGTGATAATAGTTTACTTTCAAATTTGAACGGGTTAAATGGAATTGTTACAATAAATGGAAATCTTAAAATAAATAATAATGCAGCATTAACTGATTTAGATGGATTAACCGGCATTACATCTGTAAACGGGTATCTTTATATCAATAATAATTCCGCCCTTTCAAGTTTACTCGGATTATTAAATATTTCTTCAATAAATGGATACCTAGAATTGTCCTACAACAATGCACTATTAAATTTAGATGGGTTGGGTGGAATAACTTCAATTGGCGGCTATCTTACTATTGCCAGCAATACAATAATTACGAATTTAGATGGGCTTAACAATATTTTATCAGTTGGAGCTGATCTTTCGATTACAACAAATCCTGAGCTATCAAATTTTTGCGGACTTTATAATTTACTTAATTCTAATGGTTTAACTGGAATTTACACGGTTTTAGGGAATGATCAAAATCCTACGATTCATGAAATTATTGAAAACTGCGGTTCAATTTTAATTTCGGCTAAAATTTTTTTGGAGGGTCCATATTCTTCATCTGATTTTTACATGAACCAAGCGTTAAGCGTTCCCTTAAATTCTCCTTATAGCCAAGATCCACAAAGTGTTTCATCAATTGGAGTTGATGTTGTAGATTGGGTACTTTTGGAATTAAGAAGTGCCGAAGATAAAAGCAGAATTATTTCAAGCAGGTCAGCATTTTTGTTAAAAGATGGAACTATTGTTGATCTTGATGGAACAAGTCCGGTTACTTTTGATACACCAAATATAAGATATTATCTAGTCGTTAAACATAGAAATCACCTTGCCATAATGAGCAATTATGAAATTGATTAAATATTCTTTGGTTCAGAATATTTTAGTTTACCTTCCAATAAATATCATAAGAAATAATTAATGTTTAATTTCATAATTTTAATTATTTAAAAAAATGTAGATTTTAATATTATATTTGGTTTCATATAATGTTTTTTTTAGAAAGAACTTTCTTAATGAAATACGTACATTTTTTAGTTAATATTACTCAAAATGAATATAATAATTTTATTAAAATATTCTTTCTAATTTTTATTCTGGTTATTGATTATTCACTATTTGCGCAAGAAATTTATATCCGTGCAAACCAATTGGGTTATTTGCCTTCCGATAAAAAGCAAGCAATAATATTCACAAACAGCAAAATTGATAATACCAAATTTACGGTAAATAATTTTTACACAGGCGATAATATTATAACTGATAATTTAAAATCGCCAATCGGATCATATGGAAAATTTAAAAATTGTTATAAAATTGATTTTTCAAAAATTAAATCAGCGGGTAAATATTATATTGAAATAAATGGAACAAAATCATACACTTTTTCGATTAACAATTATATTTATAATAATTTAGTTGATTCATTATTGACATTTTTCAAAATACAGCGATGCGGCTTTAATGAGCCTTATCTCCATGAATTTTGCCATTATTATGACGCAACAAAATTAATATTAAACGGAATTGAATTAGATGGAAAGAATGACCTTACTGGAGGATGGCATGATGCTGGAGACTATTTAAAATTCTTAAATACAATTGCTTATACATCTTATACATTGCTGTTTTCTTATGATTTTGATAACTCTAAATTTAGTAAAGATCAAAATAATAATGGATTACCGGATATATTAGATGAAGCTAAAATAGGAATTAATTGGTTAATTAAGGCAAACTATAATGATCAATATCTAGTAACACAGGTCCAGGATTTACAAGATCAACGTGTAGGATGGAGACTACCTGAAAACGACCCCTTAATTAATAACCGCCCTGCCTATTTAGGAATTGGAAAAAATTTAATTGGAATATATTCCTCCGCTTTAGCATTAGCGTATAGAATTTTCAACGAATTTCCGGATGAAAATGATTTTGCGAATACTTGTTTAGATATTGCGGAAAAATTCTATTCTTTAAACCCCAAATCGCCAGATATTTATCGGACTCCAACAGGACATTATGAGGATTCTAAATATCTTGGAAAATTATCACTATCCGCTATTGAACTTTATTTGTCGACTCATAAAAATAATTATCTTGTAGATGCAAAAAAATATGCTAATGAAGCAGCCTCTGATTTTTGGTGGAGCTGGGGTGATATAAATTCATTTGCTCATTTCCGTTTAGCAAAAATTGATTCGTCTTTTAAGAAATATATTTTTTCAAATCTTAAACATTTTAGAGAATTATCCAATAAAAATATTTTGGGAGAGGTCATTAACGATGCTTGGGGCACGAATAACACAAATTTAGGCGTAGCTCTTCAAACAATACTTTGGCAAAACATTACAAATGATTTCACTTTTAACGATCTTGCAATTAAACAGCGGGATTATATTTTAGGTAAAAATCCATGGGGAATAAGTTTTATTTATAATATCGGAAGTAAATTTACAAAACATTTTCATTCACAAATTGCATACTTCAATAATGGGAAATTACCCGGAGCGCTTTCGGCAGGGCCGATAAGTAAAGTTAAATTATCCCAATATAATATTATATTGGAGAATTCTAATGATCCGTATGAAGCATTTCAGACTGATGAAGTCATTTATCAAGACGATAGAATGGATTATATTACAAATGAACCCACAATTACGGCAAACGCCACAGCTGTTTTTGTTTTCGCTTTTTATTCAAACCGATAAATAAAATTATAATTCAACTTTAACTTCTTCAGTATACTCAGAATAATATCCATCTATTGTATATGACCTGATTCTGTAAAAATATATAGTACCACGTGTCACTGCTGAATCTTGATAGCTTGTTTTATTTGCTCCCGCAATCCCTATCTCTACAAATTTCTTATCAATGCCGCTTCTTTCAATTCTTGTTTCTATATCAAAGATGCTATTATCAATCCAATTTAATTTAACGGTATTATCATCACTATTATAGTTTGATGTAAAATTTGCAGGAGGATTTATATCATGAATTAACGTAGCGACTGTAACAGTATTAGAGTAATTTGATAATCCAAATTGGCTAATTGCTAAAATACGATATGTGTATTCGGTTGAAGGAAATAATCCTGCAGTATCAACAAATATTGTATCATTGGCATTTGCCAAACCAACTTCTACATATTGAGTACTACTTGAAATTTTTCTTTCAATTTTAAAGGCAAGCTCATTATTTGAATTATCTTTCCAAATCAATTTAATCCTGGACGTACCATAAGCAGTCGCTCTGAGATTGGTAGGATGATTTATTTCACTAGCTGCATCTGGTATTGTTGAGACTACGTTTGATTCGGTACTTCCGGAAGTATTTGTAGCTTTCACAATATAAGTATATGTTAAAAGTGACGATTCAATTGTATCATTTGTACTGACAGAATTTTTCGGTAAATCTTTAATATGAATAAAGGAACTTGTATCTGCTTTACGCCAAAGTTCAAAAAACAATTCGTTATTTGATTGATCAACCCAATATAGATTGTAAATTCTATTTGATAATCTATTCAAAATTAAATTAGTTGGCGGTTTGGGCGGTAACCTTTCTTCACTAATTAAAATATTTGTTTCTTTTTCGGTTGTTGTTTCGTTACCGGATATATCAATAACTTTTATATAATATGATATTCTTTCGCTAATTTTGTTTTTATCAAGCTCTAAAAAAATACTTGTGTTTGGCGCATTGGGTATTTGTTCATATGTTTTAACTAAAGAATCATTTACGAATAGCTCATAATATTCTACACCATTATCATCAATAGCTTCATAGTATATTGGTGTTTGTCCAACAAAAATCGTATCATTTGAAGTTGGTGAAAAAATTGTAATAATCGGTTTAGTTTCATCAGGCGGAGGACCGTCAACCGGATTAACACATTTGCTAATTATAAAAGCTAAAAAAAAGTAAACAAGTTTATTTTTTATATTCATTTTTTTGTCTTTGCAAAAATTAATTAAATCGCAAGCTCATCAAAATCAATAAAATATGAATTTGATTCACCTGCTTTTAGGTCTTTTAATTTAAGGTGAATTCTTTTATTATCTTTATCAAAAACGAATTCGGGAATTTTTGTGCCGATTATTTCTGAAGTTATTTCAAGATTCTTTATTGATTTATTAATGTCTATTTGAATTATAAGGTCATTTATAACAAAATCACTGGGATTGGTAATTAAAAATGAAATTCTACGTTTACTTATTTCATTAATTCCTACTTCAATTGAGTTTTTAGCAATCCACCAATTTCTTATTTCATCACTTTTGGCTAACCAAATATTTTTACTTTTTAAATATTTAAACAAATCATTTAAAATTACCGAATAATCATTAGTTGATAATATATTGGATTGTATATTCAGATTGTATAATCCCCCTTCAAATATAACTCTATCAATATCATCTTTATATGTAGATAATTGATATTCAAGATTATTAATTCCAAAATTAGAATTTATTTCACTGGATGTGTAAGCTGTTTTATTAAATGTTATTATTTGCTTGTTACCTTTAATTAGAGAATTCGGAACTGACTTATTAAATAAAGAATCACTCACCAAAGTTTTATAACCAGCCGCAATTAGCGCATGTACTGTATTCTCATCATACATTCCATATAAAGGCATTGCGTTATTTATAGGACGTTCTATTATTTTTTCTAAAATAGCTTTTGAATTTTTTAATTGTTCATATTGTTTATTATAATCATCTAGGTGATAAACAATATTGTTGGCAGAAACTAAATTCCCAAGCGGGACTAAAGCTCCTAGTTCTCCATTTTGGGATAACATTTTTACTTGAAGGACATTTTGCTTTGCGATTTCAGAATCAATATAAAAAGTCATTGGCAAAGATTCTTTGTCTATGTATTTTAATATATTATCTTTATTTGATAGATCGCTATTTACATTTACGTTAATGACTGACGCTGCTTTATAATTTCCCGGCCAATCTTTTACAAAAATTATTGGTTTTTTATTAAGCCAGCTAATTATGTTATTAAAAAATTTGTCAAACATTATATATTCTTCTTGTTCACCATGAACTGAATTTATATCGAATCCCATCCAAACAAATCTGCCTTTACCATAATTGCCAAAAACTGAACCTGCCATCTCTTCTGTGTTTTCAGTAACAAAATGATTATCTGACCTAAAATTATTCCAAAAACTAATCGGCTGAGTTCTAGGTTCCAGAACTTTACAAGCCATTGGGTTGTCCCAAGTGGCAATTCTTAAAGAAAATCCGGAAGGAATTCCTGCGGTTATAGGAATATTACCTCTAAATGTTTGCTTTCTTGTTTTTTCAATAGAAGAAAATTCGTTTATAAATTTTATACCAAAAACTTCATTGAAAAATTTCCAGCCTCTCCATTTACCTTCTCTATCAAATGTTGCGGTAGAATTAGTCGCAAAAATATTCCCGCCATTTTCTAAATATTGTTTTATTCTAATTATTTCAGTATTGCTTAAAGCTTTTGCCGATGATAATATAATCAAGTTGTATTTTTTAAAATCTCCATTTTCAATTGTTTCATCTCCAATTACATCTAAGATAATCCCGGACGATTCTGCAAACTTTTGCCATGTTTTAATATTATTTTCATACCAGTTACTTTCATCATTAAGCAATGATTTACTATACTCAGAAAGTAAAATTGCAGCTGAATAATTTGAATCGCTTTGAAAAAATCCATTCGTTTAACTGAATCAATAATATCCAAAAGTTCAAAACGTCCATAAATATTTAACAAAAGCAAATAGATAGAAAAAATCAAAATAAATATGGATCCCGAGCCAATAAAAATTAGTGAGATTAAATTTATACGAATATTCTTTTTAGCTGTTATCTCCAAACTAATTCATTCCCATTGTTTTGATCAAAGCTTTTAGATTCAGCATTAATATGTTCTTTATTACTATTTCCTCCGGGATTGTTTGACGTAAATTTCTTATTATCAAAGTCTCCATTTTCCGGAAGATAAAAATAATTTGGTGCTACTAATTCAGCTTGAAACGCTTTGGGGTGAGTTTGCATATTAAACCTTCCCTTTCTTTCTCTAATTTTATAGAGAATGTATGCTGCAATTGAAAAAATAAATGTTGCAATTGATGCAACAAGCACAATAAATGCAAATACCGGTATTAATTCCATAAGTTTTCCTTTTAGTTAGATTTTAAAGTACCAATTCTATCAAGTTTACTCCATGTCATACGCATGCCTAGAAATTCTTCAATTGTCGCGGCAGCTTTTGTTATATCAATTAGAAAAATGAAAAATATTCTATAAATTATAGCATAGGGAATCAGCCTTAGCTCTTCAGCTTCAACGGCAATACAATAAATTGCCGAAATAATATCTAGAACCGCTATTATTGCCCACCAAAGTGGTATTAAGCTAGACATGCCGAAAATTATTGCCACTGACATGAAAAATAAATGTGCAAAAATATTCATTGTAGGCCAAACTATAGCTTCATAAAACATAGACCATAGTATTACAGAACTGCTAAAATTTAGGAAAGGATTATATAGAAATCTTTTATATTTTCTTATTGATTGAAGTATGCCTCTGGTCCATCGATATCTTTGTTTAAGTAATTGATAAATACTTTCAGGAGCCTCAGTATAACCAATGGCATTCATCTCATATATAACTTCCCATCCGGCAATTCTTAATTTTAAGGTCAAATCTGCATCTTCCGCAAATGTATCATTAGAATACCACCCGGCTTGTATGATAGCTGATTTTCTAAAAATTCCTACTGGGCCTGGTATAATATTTATTATGCCTAAGTAACTTTGTGAACTTCGAAGCATATTCAAACCTTCAATGTATTCAAGCGACTGCAAATCGGTTAAAATTTTATTTCGGTTTAATATTTTTACATTACCCGCAACTGCACCTAACTTTTCATTTTTAAAGTGCCTCATACTGACTTTTAATGTATTTGGATCGATATGAGTATCTCCATCCATACACAAAACAAAATCAGCTTTTGAAAACTGTATCCCAGTATTAAGCGCGCTTGCTTTTCCACCGTTTGGTTTATTTATTAAACTTACCATCACTTTTGAATTTATTCCGGAATGCACTCCTACTAATTGATTACACTTTTCAATAGTATCATCACTTGAACCGTCATTTACAATTATTATTTCATAATTATTATAATTAAGCTGAAGAAGTGATTTAATTGAATCCTGTATGATCGTAGCCTCGTTATATACGGGAACTATTATAGAAACAAATGGATTATAATCTTTGGTTTGCGTCAATGTATATTTTGTTACAAAAAGAAAACTTGTAATTAAAATTCCGAAATATCTAATAAGAAGGATTGAAAGAAAGCCCACTAACGCAACAATAGAAGAGTAAACTAAAAAACCACCAGCTGACATTTTAACATACGGAAATGTATAATAAATAATTAATGTCAGCAACATGGAAATAAAAAATGTCCTGTATGATAACCTAAGCATTCCTTCTGCTCTATTAACGTTTTGATTTGTTATTCCAATGTTGGAAAACACAATATTTTTTTTACTTTTTTTATCAATCATAATTTGAATTGTTTTGGGACTAATTGTCCAATTAAAAAATAAAATGAATTCAAGTAACGCTTAGTAAACTCGCCAAAATAAAGTTAAAGCGCCTGAAAAATAGTTGTAACTAGATGAATATCTGTATGAACTACCGACTGTAACTTCTAAATTTAGAATTAATCTGCTATAAGGATTATAATCTATTTTTCCCTCTATCTCACGAAGTATTGTATTATAGTTAGGTATATATCCAATTTCAGCTCCAAGTGTTATTTTCAAATTATTTGTTTGATCATGTTTCCATTCCGCCCATAAACTATGAGTATCCAAATTTTGCGGTGAATAATAGAGCCTTTGAGTCATATTGCTATATGGAACAAACGGTGAATCATATTTATAATTTGTATAACGTGACTCATATCCAAAAAATGTTTCGTCTAGTAATTGACTTCCAACTCGTAGCTTGAAATCATTACCAACATTACCATCCGTAATAGTGATGTATTGAAAATATCCGGATAGCCTTAATTTTTTACTAGGTTCAAAAAAACCGGAAAATTTATAAATATTTACATTTTTACGAATTTCGAGCAAATATGGTGAGTTCAATACTAATGCCGCGTCTGAATGTTCAAAATTAATTTGGGTCGAATAAATAATATTATCCCCAAATGTCAACATTGCTGTACTTGTGCTTCTTCGGGGTTGATATAGTGAATTTATTGCTCCTATGCTTCCACTTAATTGTAATTCCTCAAATATTTTTAAAAACAAATTACCCTTAAAGGTTACAAACTTTCTCTTTAGTATTGAAGAAAAAAGATTTATATCAGAGTATGATACTCCGCCGTAAAGTATTTTTGCTATTCCAACTTCAAGTCTACCGCCAATATTATTCAGACTAAAATCTTGATTATCAGAGTAATGAATGACTGATGGCGCGAAACCAATTGGACTCGGAAAATCTGAAAATAAACTTGTAAAACCTGTCTGTGGCATAAATTCCATTCTATCACTTATCATTTTAAGTATTTTTTCTTCGTTAGTATTTTGCAGCACTTCAGTATAAATAGAATTTGCCATATTAAACTGTTTTAAGTTTTGATACGCGTCTCCGAGCAATACTTTACACTCATAATCATCTGGATTTTGAATTGATAATTTTTGAAAATCTGAGATAGCTTCTTTGTAGTTTTTATTCCATAAAATATTTTTAGCTTTCAATTTGGCAACATCATAACTATAATGATCTTTTAGAATATTATCATACACTTCAATTGATTTTTTAATATTATTGACTCTAAATTGAAGATCTGCATATTCAAGCAATTCAGATTCTGTGGGATTTGTCGCTGAAAAATATTCCTCAAACTTTAGAATAGCATTTTCAAATTCACCTTTTTGAGCAAATTTTCTTCCATCTTCAATTAAAGAATATATTATTTTTTCATTTAAGGTCTTTTGATATTCAATATAAAGTTTCTCTACATTTTTCAACTCTTTATTTTGCGGATCAATTGATTTTGCCCACTCAATATATTTTTCTGCGTTAGTAATATGATTATTTTGTATGTATAGTGTTGCCATTGATAAAATTACTTCAATACTTTGATTACCTGCTTTAATATTATTTTCTAAATATCGTTCTGCCAAATCCAAATGAGAATTACTCCAAACGAGTATTTGAGCTTTAAATTCTTGATACTTCAGATTAGCTGGATCTTGGAGTAATAGATAATCTAATTGATTAGAAGCTTCTTCAAATTCTCCTTGCCAGGAAGAATATTTGGCATATCTAAATCTAAGATCATCACCATCCTCAACATCCGATAAGTTAAAATAATTTGAAAGTACCTGTCTAGCATTCTTATAATCATTCATCATCGCATAATAATCTGCTAACCGTGAAGTTAATTCTTTTTGCCTTGGATTTATGCTTAGTTTTGATTTATAATCTTCAGTAATGAGGCTAAAAACACTATCTCTTTTTTCAATAAGTGCTTTTCTATAAATACTGAATTTGGGAATTGCAATCGTATCACTTACGACAATTTGAAATTGATCAAATGCCTCTTCATATCTTTTTACTTTAATTAATTCATCTGCCATTTCTAATCGCGTTTTATAGTCTTTCGAATTAGCTATTAATTTGGATTTATAATTTTCAATTTTATTATCAGTTACATTAACATTCTTTGTTTTAGCAATTTGTTGAGATGAAATATTTTGAGATCCAAAGTAGCCTTTCGATTTGGATTGTTTGAAACCATCTTGTGCATCTTTTAGATTTGGATTATTTTTTAATATTTGGGTAAATATTGTTTCGGCTTTATTAAAATTGCCTAGCCAAAGATTGAAATATCCATACTTAAGATTGATCTTTTCATCATAAGGATATTTTTTAGAAAACTCCTCAAATTCTTTTTCACCTAATTTTATTTTATTTGATTGGGCTAATAATTCACCATATCTGATTATTATTTGTGTAGAAGGTTCAGATGAATCAATATACTTTCTATATAATAAGAGAGATTTTTCAATATTGCCTTTATCAACATATAGTTCTGCTAAAATTGGCAACTTATTAAAGTTGTTTGGTCTTACCGATAATTCTTTTTCAAGTTTACTAATATCATTATCTATTTCTAAATTCCATTTTTTTTCAATCTCAATTAATTCATTATTTACACTATATTCACTTGGCTTAATCTTTACAGCTTTTCGTAAATCTTCAACGGAAAATTTTAATTGCGACCTTTTTTCATAACAATGTGCACGAAGCACATAGGCATCAAATGATTGGGAATTTTGCTCAATAATTTCATTCAACATATTAATGGCTTCCCCAAATCTTCCTGCTTGGAAATGCCTCTCAGCTTCTTTCTGAAGTAGTTCTGAAGATTGTTGCCCAAATAAACTAGAATATGAAATACAGATAATTGCTGCTATTTTATAAAGCCCAAAATAATGTGCTTTTGTCATAAATGATAATTCTTTCCACTAAGAGTCTCATCTAACCAGTGATTAATTTATAATTTAGAAAGAAGAAATTTTTAAGTTAAATAATATGATTCAGAAAATTCTTTTTTAACAATTTCGCTTATTAATTTTGCTCTTTGTGATACTGGCTCGCTTAATGTAAAAAGAGCTTTTATTTTATAATAATTCAGGAATAAAGATATTTTTTTTGATACCTTTTCTAATAAATCTAAATCTGAAAAATTTAAAAAAGGCGTTATTTCGTCAAGAACAATTTTATTTGGTTTAATATTTTCAATTGGCTTAAAAATACCTAACAAAATATGCATCAAGTTTTTATCTTCAATACTGCTTGAATTGTAATTTATTTTAGGGGCTTCATATATGAAAAGATTATTTAGTTGCTGCCAATTTTCGCTTGTACCAATAGATGAAATTCTTTCTATTAAATTATTTTTATTTGATGAAGTGTAGTAAATACATCTTTCTTCTTTTATATTTTTAAGAGCATAATTTATTGTTTCTCTAGTCTTCCCGGAGTTTTTGGGTCCAATTAAAATTAGGCTTTTAACATCATAATTATTCGAATTGAAGCTATTCAATTTCCCCCTTAAATAATACATTTAAAATTTAAATGTATTTAATTTTTTATATCGATATAAAAGATATAAAAATCTTTTATAAGACATATTGTCTAATTTAATATTATATAATACTTAAAACAAATAAAAAATGTTATATAACAAATATAAATTAGACTTGAAATCTTATTAAATAGTCAAATGTAGCAGTTTTAAGATAATATCAATGTGATTCAAATCAAAAAAAAATGTAAAAATGTTTTATTTGATAACAAAACTATTTTTTTACTTTACATACTTGGTTGTAATATTATATACCCCATTCACTCTATATTATCATAAAATTGGTATCAAAATTCAAAATATATACCGAGTGTTTTAAGTCTTATAAAATTCATAATATTCGATCAAAAAGTATTAAAATAAAAGTTGTTCTTGAATATTTTAAAGTCTCAAAAAAAATTGACCTATGAATAAAACTTTGTACTTAAACTAATTATTCATGTGGAAGTTATTTTATTGAATTTTATTCGAAAAATTTAAAAATTACTTAATATAACATCACAATTATTGATTTTTAGATAAATAAATTATTTTAAATTTTTATATTTTTTAAAAACAGAAACATATTGATGACAACTAAGATCGTCTTTATCATAATTTATAAAGTCTTTATGTATTTCTAAATTATCAATATTAACATAAAACATTTCTTCACAAACCAAGTCAAAACCTGAATCAAAAAAATACTTTTTCCATTCTGAAACCTGCACTCTGTTTATATAAAATATTGAATTTTCATAGTAGTTTTTCCAAAATACATTTGAAATATTTAAATAATTTTTAAAATGAGTTTTATTCTTATCTTTATAATGATAGTGATCTCCCATATCTATAATATGTACTAAGTACCCACCCGGTATTAAAATTCTATTCATCTGTTTGAAATATTCTTTCAATATTTTTCTATCAATATGTTCAAAAACAGCACAACTAAATATGATTTTGTAATAATCATTTTTTAGACCTCTTAAGGAACCATTCGGATTGATAATATAATTATAGTCCAAAATATTATATACTTCATCAAATGAATTTACTTCAGAAAGAATATTGAGAATATTTTTATTAACTAATTTTTCATTTTCCTCTGTTGTTAATTCAAATGTTAATTGTTTCATCACTTTTTTAAATGTATTTATTTTTCTATTATCCCAAACGTCAAATAAATCAATTTTAACATTATTAAATATTCTGAAAAATGTCGCGTACCAATGCAGCCATCCTGTTCCCAATTCAAGTAAATTATCATTCTCTTCAACTTTACAATATTTATGAAATAAAAAGTTTATTTTGCGGCCTTGACTTAAATAATTTTTTGTTAATCCTAAATTTGTTTTTGTCCTTTCCCCTATTTTATTGCCTAAATATCTGTAACTTTTTCTTGTTAATGAATTTGTGTCAAATAATTTATATAAAATTGGATAAATGAAATTATATTTAAACATTTTAGCTCCATTCTAATTTTTATCATATCACCATTGCTTATGTTACATGAAATGAATATTATTTTTAAAACACAATTTTTCATTCGGGTTCCCAATAGAGTCAATAACTGATTTTTATTAAAAGCATGAATATATTATTAAATTAACAAATTATTGAAACTATTACTATTATAATTAATTGATCAATGCTTATAGTATATATTTAAATCAGTCGATTCAAAAAATGTTTGACCAAATCCTTGACACTTTTTAATTAAATAAATAATATAGTTGACCGAGGGTATAAAAAAATTGCATATTAAAAATCAAAAATTGTGAATTTAAATTGTTTATTTTATATAAAAATATATATAGTGTTCGTTTTCTATTAAAAACTTTTTTAAATCTTTGTAACCTTTTCTATTCTTTACAGTCTTAACTTTTGAAAGACAATTTCACTTTAGTTTACATTATATTGAATCATGATTTATTTTGGGAAAGGAAAAAAATGAAGAAAATATATTTACAAATGATTGTTATATTTTTGTTTTTCGTTCGGTTAAATACACTTACTTATTCACAAACTCTTAATTCGAAAATCGATAGCCTGCTTGAAGAAAAGTATAAACCAAATGATCCCGGCGCCGTTTTTTTAATTTCTAAAAAAGGAAAGATAATTTATCAAAAGGCTTTCGGTTTAGCTGATATTGAAATAAACTCGTCAATGAAAGTGGAAAGTGTTTTTGAAATAGGATCTATTACTAAGCAATTTACCGCAATGGCAATTTTGATGTTATATGAACAAGGTAAATTAAAATTGGATGATGAAATCACTAAATTCATTCCTGATTATCCTACAAACGGTAACAAAATTACTATTCATCATTTGCTTACTCATACTTCGGGCATTTGCAGTTTTACCGATATGAAATCAATTAACGAAATATCAAAAAAAGATCTGACTCCCGTTGAGTTAATAGATTTCTTTAAAAATGAGCCGATGGATTTTAAACCGGGAGAGCAATTTAAGTATAACAATTCCGGTTATGTAATATTGGGGTATATAATTGAATTGTTAACGGGCAAATCTTATGGTGATTATATTGAACAGAATATATTTCAAAAGATTGGAATGGAATCTTCAATTTGTGCCAGTCATAAAAAGATTATTAAAAACAGAGCCTCCGGATATCAAGACAAAAACGGATATATAAATTGTACTTACATTAGTTTTACCATTCCTTATTCCTCGGGATCATTAATGTCAAATGCCGAAGATATGTTTAAGTGGCAGCAAGCAATAAGGAATAATCTTTTAATCTCAAAACAAACGACTGAAAAAATATTTAAGAATTATAACTTAAACAACGTTGAAAAGATAAATTACGGTTATGCGTGGCATATTAAGGAAATTAATGGTGTTCCGACAAACGAACATGGCGGAAGTATTTTTGGATTCAAATCAATGAGTGTATATATTCCAAGTGAAGATATTTATGTAATTGGTTTAACGAATTGTGATTGTAATTCGCCTACACAAGTAACAAGACAAATTGCGGAACTTGCTTTAATGATGAATTGAATAAATAAATATTGGCTATGTAAAATATTATTTAAAATATTTGGTAATGAAAAAGAACATTACCATATGGAGAAATTTTAACCTATGGTTAAATATGAGACTTATTTTGCAATGATTAGATAATTAAGTCAATTTACGTTTCTCTCAGCAGCTATGTAGATTTAAATTGTGTTGGATTTAATACTGGAAGATAAACATTCTTCAGAATTGTACCTTCTGTTTTAGCCGCAAGAATTCCACGAGTGGTAGATAACGAAATACTTAAAAGAGTTTGTATAAATTGATCTGGAAGATGAAATATATTTTTATCATTTCATCAATGAAATTTGGCATAACAAGAATTATTTCCTATATTTGAAACAGTTCCAAAAGTTGTCTTATTACCATAACTCGCCCAATGGCGGAGGTTGTTTGAAAAAACACGGGTGTAAGAGAATTTTTGGAATTTTTAGTTTAAACCAAAATCAGAAGCTTTATCCTTATCAAAAATATTTCTTTTAGAATAATAATTGGTTCTTCCACCGCCACGTGTTGTATAATTTGCAGTATCATAGAGATCAATAATTAAATTATATTTATCTATTAAAGCATTATAAAAACGTTTCTCATCAAACCTAATATATCTCTGCAGTGCCCATAACATATAGTCAATAATGCTCATTTCGGGATAATGATTTGAAAGCACTATATCGCATTGGTATGAAATATCAATTGAAACATTTCTGCGCGCATTATCACGTTCAATTGCACGAGCAACGGCTTGAGAAAAATTTGCCATTTTGGTTTCTTGTCTTTTTGCAAGAAAGATCTGATAGTGAAATTCTCTATTATTTAAGCGATCTTTAACTAGGTGATATAACAAATCAAAATAAAATTCTGAAGGATTTGAATGATGTGAAGTTTGGAAACGATTTAAATCTTTGCGACCAATTACAATATATGTTTTAAAGTTTTCAAGATTTCTAATATGATTTATAAATTTTGATCTAATATCTGGATGATCTTCAATTGCATGAAAAAACCAACCAGGCTTTATAGAATGCAAAGTGTTATAAAGCGGATCAGCTTCAATTTCTTCTTTGAGAGTTAAAATTGACTTTCTAAGAGTTTTCCTTTGTTCAGCAGCTATCATACCAATTAAAAGTAAAGGTTGGTAACCAGTGGTACCAACTAATAATTTTTTTCTTTTCGCAAAGAAATTGGGGTCACCACTTTCATCAATAAAGAAATACCTTTTATTTAATTCATCATTAATCATTAACTACAAAATTACTGATTTATATTTAAAACTATAAAATTAACTTTATGTTAAAAAAATATATAATTTTATAATTATTTATTGACACTTTATACATATCTTTTTAATTTGAAGTTGTGAACATTAAAACAACAGAATTAAAATGATGTGTTCTTATGGGACATAAGAGATACTACTGTATGCCACAATATTTGCAGGCTTTCTACTTAGGTATTGTACCTGAATATTTTAAAAAATAAATTATTAAATTTATTTATTTAAGTTATTTTAGATAATAATTTGTAGTTTTGTAAATAAAGGAATGTTGTGCAAAATTATATTGAATTAAAAACGTTAAAAAATGCTGAGCTTTTGTTACGATTTTGTATGATGGTTACATTGATTATAGCAGGCATTAGTAAATTTTGTAGCCACGGTTCTTTTCACGATTACTATTTACTGTTATTTACAAAAGATAGTCTTAGAATTCAATTACCTTCAATAATTTATAATATTGCTCTTACAATAATTCCATACATAGAAATATTAATTGGTATGGGTTTATTTTTAACAAAATATAGACTCGTTTTTATTGTTATCTGGGTTTTTTATTTTATTTTTCTGGAAGTTGGACATTATATTTTAGAAGAATGGTTGTCCGTTGACGCCATGATTCCTTTTGTTTTATTAGGAGTTGCGGCATATATTCTTCCTGCGCATGAAAAATTAAAAAATATATTAACCAGTTAGGAATATTACTGTTTGTTTTACCCAAAACGTTAGAATCTTTTGACGTGAAAACAAATTTCATTATAAATTACATTTTTAATTTAATTTACCAAGTTAAATCTAACTTAACAAATATTTTAGATTTATAAGTTATTAACTAAAATAACATATCAAAATATTCAAAAATGAAAGGTTATAATAATTATTAACAAATAGTTTTTGAAATGATAATTTCAATAATTGAAAATACATAATCTTGCGGTGATCAGAAGCAATTTAAATATTATTAAAAATATATATAAAGTTATTAACTAATAAATCATTTTAAGTCATATATAATTTTGATATTACTTAGCAATAAATTATTATTTAATATATAATATTATTAATTAAACTATTTGATTTTTAACTATTAGAATCTCATTCTTTCCGGCTTTATATCCATTGACCGCGTAAAAGATTATGAATAAATAACACATCAGCGGAAGAATATAAGAAAGATGAATACCGACACCAGGCATATCGGCAAGAACACCTTGAAGCAAAGGGAATATTGCTCCGCCAACGGGAGCCATTACCAAAATTCCCGAAGCTTTTGTCGTATATTCTCCTAAACCATCAATTGCCATGGCAAATATATTAGACCACATAATTGAATTAAAAAGACCGACCGCCAGCATTGCCCACATTGAAACAAAACCATCGGTCATTATTGTAACACCAACCAAAATAAATGACATTACAGCGGCAACCAGTAAAACTCTTTGTGCGCTTATCTTTTGCAGAATTGCCGAACCTACAAACCTGCCAACCATAAGTCCGCCCCAATAAAATGGAATATATGTAGCTGCGGTCTTTTCTTCTAATCCCGCGATATATGGTTCACCCAAAAAATTAACAATAAAACTACCTATTGAAACTTCAGCACCAACATATAATGCAAGAGCAATAACGCCTAAACGTAATTGTCTGAATTTAAGGACATTCCCTTTTACAACATTTCCCTTATCTTTTATAACCGTTGGCAGTTTAACAAAGGAAAATATTCCCGCAACTAAAAATGAAAAAAGTGCTAAGCCTATATATGGAGTTTGAACGGCAGCAGCTTCTTCCACTATTGTAGAATAATTTCCTAAAATTAAAAATGCACCTATGTATGGAGACAATGTTGTTGCAAGTGAATTAATCCCTTGCGCTAAATTAAGTCTGCTTGAAGCAGTTTGTGATGGTCCCAGTATTGAAACATAAGGATTTGCAACTACTTGCAAAAAAACATTACCCGTTGCCATTGTAAATAAACCCAAAAGAAATAACGGATAAGAAATTATCCACGAAGCCGGTATAAATATTAAACAGCCAAAACCAACTATAATTAGTCCCGACACAATACCATATTTATAACCGATTTTTCCAATAATAATACTTGCCGGAACCGACATTAAAAAATATGCACCGAAAAAGCTAAACTGTATAAGCATTGTTTCCGTATAATTCATATGAAACAATCCTTTGAAATGCGGAATTAAAATATCATTTAACGATACAATTGCGCCCCATATAAAAAAAAGAGATGTCATTAACGCAAATGCTATTTTAAGATTATTTCCCTTTTTTTCCGGTGTTTCCATTTTAACTCCAATAATTTTATTAGAACCAAGATGACTAATTTTTCCGCATGAAATTTATATATTAAAAAATCAATTACCGCTGCCCCAATTTTTATTCGGGCGGTCTCCCATATAAAGTTTTAATACGCCGCCATTTACAATATCCGAATGTTTTAAGAATGCTTTATTTAATTCCTTTCCGTTCAATTCAGCCGATTGAATATATTTATTTTTCTTTGAACAATCCTTGGCAATAATTGAAAATGATTTTCCGTTGGGCAGTTCAATTTCAATATTTTCAAAGAAAGGGCTTCCGATTGCGTATTCATCACTTCCAGGAGTAACCGGAAAAAATCCCATCGCGGAGAAAACATACCACGAGCAAAGTCCGCCGCCGTCTTCATCGCCGGGAATTCCAAGCGGTTTATCGTCAAACCACATATCAAAAACTTCTCTAACTCTGCGTTGTGTTTTCCAAGCTTTTCCTGCATAGTTATATAAATAAGGAATGTGCATCGAAGGTTCGTTTCCGGCAACAAACATTCCGTTTAATCCGGTAGCATCGGGAAATTGGCCCATGAACATCCATTTTGATCTGGGCGTTTCATTAAATAACGCATCTAGTCTATTTACAAATTTATCTTCACCTCCCAACAATTCAATTAATTTGGGAATATCTTGCTGAACGCTAAAGTTCCAAGTCCAGGCGTTATTTTCAGTATAATACATTCTTCCGCCGTAACCGCTGGACAGTTGCGGATCAAACGGTTCGATCCATTTTCCATTTTTATCTTTAGGTGCAAAAAATCCGTTTTCCTTATTAAATAAGTTAAGGTAATTTTCCGAACGCTTTAAGAAATATTCATAATCCGAATTCTTATTCAATGACTTAGCAAATTGTGCCAAACACCAATCGTCAAAGGAATGTTCAAGAGTAACGGAAACAGCCTGACGTTTCTCAAAATTATCAACAAGCGGTTCTGTTTCAATTTCGTTTTCACCTATTGCGGGGAACCAACCGTTTTTTACATAAAAACTATCCAAGGAACACATTGATCCGCTTCTCCACGGAACCATTGTTGCTTTAGTAGCGTTTTTTATCAAACCTTCATATGCTTTTTCAATATCAAAATTTCTAATCCCTTTGTTGAATGAATCCCAAAATAATGGCGCGGAATGAAAACCGATCATGGCGGAAAACTCGCCGGAAAATTGCGGGAATCCCGGCAGCCATCCGCTTTGTTCATACATTCTAACATAAGATTGTATCATATCCGCTTGCTGAGAAGGATTAAGAATTAACATTAACGGATGTAAACTTCTATATGTATCCCAAAGCCAGTCATCAACGTAAAAAGGACGACCTTCATCATTATGAATTTTTTTGTCGAATCCGCTGTAATATCTTCCGTATTCAGAAATATTTATCATCCTTTCCATACTTCTATATAAAGATGTATAGAAAATTCTTTTTTGTCTTTCGGTTCCGCCTTCAACTTTAATTTTACTTAATTGATTTTCCCAGATCTTGTAACTTTCATTTTTAATTTCTTCAAAAGTTTTATTGGATGTTTCTTTATAAAGATTTTCTTTCGCTTGATTCTCATCAATAAAAGAAATGCCAATTCTAATTTCTATAGCTGAGCCGATATTGTTAAAATTGAAAAAGGCGCCAATCCCGGTATTTGTAACAGAATCCGCATTTATAATTTTTTCATCTTTATCAAAAAGACCATAATTATCAAAAGGCAAATTTATTTCCGCATAAAAGTACTGTTTGGATTCTTTGGATTCTTCCCATCCTCTAAGTGTATTTTTGCTTAAAAATTGGAAATGTGCTTTTGCGTTTTGGTTTGAACGAAAAATTATATTCTTCTCTTTATTGGAATCAAAATTAAATCTATATATTGCGGTTCGTTCTGTAGTAGTCCAATCAGCGGAAATATTATAATCTTCCAAAATAATTTTATGATGCCATGGATGCACTTCTTCAAGATCATGATCATAAACGGAAGCGTATTCATTTCGATTTAGAATAAGTTTTCCCGCTGTAGGCATAAGCTCCGTAACATATCCGTTTCTATAAGCGGGCATATTAACCGCAAATCCATATATTTTATCGCTCAAATAGCGATCGTTCAGCCTTGGTTTAGTTATTGGAAATACTCTAACCATTGAGTTCGGTCTGTGAACGGTCGGCACTTTTGTTGTTAACAATGTCGCCACACTGCCTATGTTTGGATCAACAAATTGCGTAATATCCTGAGTTGTGCAAGAATTTATAACACTAAGAATTATTAAAATAGAGTAGTTGAATAAATTATATTTTTTCATAGTTCTTTATTTTTTATTAGATAATTCATTTGAAAATGAGTATGGAAAATCTTCTTTATTAATTCCTCTTTTTAAGTTCGGCGTTTCGCTCATTTCAAAATTTAAATTTCCGCCTTTCATAATTTGATCATGAGTAATAAAGTTTTTTGAATAATCCATTTCATTCAATTTTGCGTTTTTCACGTAAATTTTTTCTTTTGAATTATTTTCTGCCGAAACAACAAATTTATTTCCATTTTCCAAATGCAAAGTAACTTTATTGAATAACGGCGAGCCTAATACATATTGATTTGTTCCGGGGCAAACAGAATAAAATCCGGCAGCCGACATAACATACCAAGCCGAAGTTTGTCCGTTATCTTCATCACCGCAAAGTCCATCCGGGAACGGATTATATAATAAGTCCATTGTTTCTCTAACATGTTCTTGAGCTTTCCATGGTTCTCCGGCATAATTATATAAATAAATAACATGCTGAATCGGTTGATTTCCGTGTGCATATTGTCCCATACCCGCAATCACCATTTCTGTAATTTCATGAATTTGCGAACTATAATAAGAATAATCAAATGTTGGAGGCGCCGAAAAAACAGAATCCAACTTTTCGATAAACTTTTTATTTCCTCCCATTAAATCGATCAATCCTTGAGGATCATGAAATACGGACCATGTATAATGCCATGCACAGCCTTCGGTAAATGCGTCTCCCCATTTATCGGGTCTAAACGGAGATTGAAAATTTCCATCCTTGTTTCTTCCTCTCATAAAATTCGTGGAGGTATCAAAAATGTTTTTATAATTTTGAGCTCGTTTTGTAAATAGTTCAATTTCATTCTTGGGTCTATTCAATTCTTCGGCTAATTTCAATATTGTAAAATCATCGTAGCTATATTCCAGAGTTCTTGCGGCATTTTCATTTATATGAACATCGTAGGGAATGTATCCTAGTGAATTGTAATATTCTGCACCCAGTCGTCCAACTGATGCCATAGGTCCTTCAGAAGCTGTATTTTTTAAAATTGCTTCATAAAGAGTATTTATATCATATCCCCTAATTCCTTTTAAATAAGCATCCGCGATAATTGATGCCGAGTTTGAACCTATCATGCAGTTTCTGTGACCAGGACTTGCCCATTCCGGAAGCCAGCCGCTTTCTTTGTAAGTATTAACTAAGCCTTCCATAATATTTTTACTTAAGCTGGGATGCATAATTGTAATAAGCGGAAATGCCGCTCGAAAAACATCCCAAAATCCGGCATCGGTAAACATATAACCCGGCAATACTTTACCGTTATAAGGACTGTAATGCACAACGTTATTATTTTTATCGTATTCATAAAAACCACGCGGAAAAAGCATAGTTCTATAAAGCGCTGTATAAAATGTTTTTATTTGGTCTTCGGTTCCGCCCTCAATTTCAATTTTTCCTAAACCTTCATTCCAAACATCTTTAGCTTTAGCACATGTTTGTTCAAAAGAATCATTTCCTATTTCGCGTTTAAGATTTAATTCTGCTTGTTCATAACTTATAAATGATGATGCAATTTTAAAATTTACGATTTCGTTTTCCGATGTTTTAAATTTCAATACAGCTCCAACATGATCACCGGAATCTTCTAATTTATTTTTCTGTATCTTAGAATCATTCCACGTAAATGCGGAATCAATTTCTTTATCAAAGTATATTACAAAATAGTTGTGAAAATTTTCCGGAACTCCGTCGCTATTATTTCTGCAATAACCAACTACTTTTTTTTCCTTCGGAAATATTTTCACATATGAACCTTCGTGAAACGCATCTATAAGCAAATATGAGTTATCTTCTTTAGGATATTTTATATTAAATTGTGCCGATCTTTCTGTTGGTGTAATTTCAACCCAGACGTTATAATCTCCAAGATATGTTTGATAATAATAAGGTTTGGCTATTTCTCTTTTGTGAGTGTACCACGAGGCTCTTTCTTCTTCGTTTATTTTTAATTTACCGGTAACTGGCATTATTGAAAAGGCGCCGTAATCATTTATCCACGGAGAAGGTTGATGAGTTTGTTTGAATCCAACAATTTTATATGCGTCATAAGTATATTGCCAGCCGTCACCCATTTTTCCGGTTTGCGGTGTCCAAAAATTCATTCCCCAAGGAAGCGCAATTGCCGGATATGTATTACCTGTAGAAAGTTTATGCTCCGAATCGGTTCCGACTAAAGGATTTACAAGATCGGCATATTCTTTTTTAATTTTTGTATCATCTTTAATTCCGCCCGTAATAGCAAAATTAGTTAGTATAAAAAACAGTAAAAGCATTCTCTTCATTTTTTCTCCGTTCAATTTAAAGCTGAATTATAATTGTAAACATAGCAAATTGAAAAATATATTAATGTCCAATTAATAAATAAAATAATTATTTTAACTATATGATGATAATTTTAAAATTATTATCTCTTTTTTTTATTTTACAAGATAAATACAATTGCTTTCGCTTATTTTAATAACTAAACTCACTTATTAATATTAGGAAACATTATGCAAAAGTTTAGAACTTTTTCTTTCAAAATTTTCCATACCGCAATTATTGTTTTAAGCTTCTTAATTATTGGTACTTTGCCAATCAAATCATTTGCTGGCAATCAACCGGATGTACAAAATCTTAGAGTAGAATATAAAAGCAATCCTTTAGGAATAGGCACTTTACAACCGAGATTAAGCTGGGAAATAATTTCTTCCGCAAGAAATTTTATGCAAAGCTCATACCAAATTAAGGTTTCTGAGACTTTAAATGATTTACATAATAGTAAAAATTTGATTTGGGACAGCGGAAAAATTAAGTCGGGCAATTCTAACCAGATCATTTATAATGGGAAAGAACTAAAGTCAAAACAACGAGTTTATTGGCAAGTTAAAATATGGGGAAATGATGGCAGCGAATCTGATTGGAGTAAACCTGCATTTTGGGAAATGGGATTATTAAATCCTTCAGACTGGCAGGCAATTTGGATTGAACCGGATTTAAACGAAAATACTTCCGAATATAATCCTTCTCCTTATTTAAGAAAAGAATTTAATAATAGTAAAAAAGTGAAATTCGCTCGGGCATATGTAACAAGTCATGGACTTTATGAATTTCATTTAAATGGCAAAAAAGTTTCGGATCAGCTGTTTACTCCAGGTTGGACAAGTTATAATTACCGGTTGCAATATCAAGTATACGATATAACTGAAAAAATAAACTCGGGTAAAAACGCGATTGGTGTTATATTGGCTGACGGCTGGTATCGCGGTCCATTAAAATGGGATATGAAAAGAAATAACTACGGTGAAAAGCTTGGTCTTTTACTTCAAATTAATATTGAATATGAAGATGGAACATCGGAAATAGTTAAGTCGGATTATAGCTGGAAATCTTCCACCGGTCCAATTTTAATGTCGGGAATTTACGATGGTGAAATCTATGATGCGCGTTTGGAAAAATCTGGATGGGATGAAATCAATTACAACGATAAAAATTGGAACGGAACAATAGAGAAACAATATCCCCAAAATATATTAATTGCGTCTGAAGGACCTGAAGTTAAAAATACCGTTACTATAAAACCCATCAATAAATTTATTGCGCCAAATGGTGATTTGGTTTTCGATATGGGTCAAAATATGGTTGGCTGGATACACTTTTCCTTATTGGGAAAAGAAGGAGAAAAAATCATACTCAGGCATGCAGAAGTTTTGGATCAACAAGGAAATATTTATTTAGATAATTTGCGACGTGCAAAACAGCAAGTTGAATATACTTTCAAAGGCGGGAAGAAAGAAACTTTTGAACCTCATTTTACATTCCAGGGATTTAGATATGTAGCCGTAACTAATTTTAAAGGTGAAATAAATTTAGAAAACATAACGGGTAAAGTAATCCATTCGGATATGACGCCGGCAGGAAATTTTGAATGTTCCGATCCTTTAATTAACCAGCTTCAGAAAAATATTCAATGGGGATTACGCGGAAATTTTGTCGATGTTCCAACCGACTGTCCTCAAAGAGATGAAAGACTCGGCTGGACAGGCGACGCGCAGGTCTTTGCTCCAACAGCATGTTTCAATATGGACGCAGCTTCATTTTACACAAAATGGATGAAAGATTTTTCTGTCGATCAATTAAGCGACGGCAGAATTCCTCATGTATTACCTAACATATTGGGCGATGACGGCGGTGCCGCCGGCTGGGCTGATGCCGCAGTTATTATTCCTTGGACTATCTACGAAAATTACGGTGATACAAGAATTTTAGAAGCACAATATGAATCAATGAAAAAATGGATTGACTATTTACAAAATTTAAGCGGCAATGAATATCTCTGGAATAAATCGGTTGGTTTTGGAGATTGGCTTGCCTTCGCGACAAACAATTCAGATTATCCCGGTGCGACAACAGATAAAGATCTTATTGGAACCGCTTATTTTTATCATTCAGTCTCTTTGCTTCAAAAAATCGCGGTTGTTTTAGGTAAAGATAAAGACGCTGAAAAATATTTGGAATTAATGAAAAATATTAAAAACGCTTTTCAAAAAGAATTTATTACACAAACCGGCAGAGTTGCATCAAACACTCAAACCGCTTATGTACTAGCTTTGGATTTTGATTTAGTACCTGAAAATCAACGAGCGGTTGCTGCAAAAAGATTAGCCGATGACGTTGATAAGTTTGAACATATTACAACCGGTTTTTTGGGCGCTTCACGACTAACAAAAATACTTACTGATTTTGGTTATGAAGATTTAGCTTATATGCTATTGTTCAATAAAAATTATCCTTCTTGGTTATACCCCGTAACAAAAGGCGCAACAACAATTTGGGAAAGATGGGATGGAATAAAACGAGACGGATCATTCCAAAGTGAAGGAATGAATTCTTTTAATCATTATGCATATGGAGCAGTAGGAAAATGGATTTATAGCTTTATTGCGGGAATTGATTTTGATCCTAAAAATCCCGGTTATAAAAATATTATTATAAATCCTAATGTGCCAAAGGAATTGAGTTTTGCCAAAGCAGATTACAATTCAATTATGGGAAAAATTTCAACAGCATGGAAAGTTGAAAACAATGTATTTTATTTCGATGTCGAAATTCCCGCAAACACAACAGCAGATGTTTTTCTCCCAACCAATATTGCGGATAACATATTAGAAAATGGAAATAAAATTAAAAATGTTAAAGAAATTAATTCTATAACAACTTCGAATGGAAAAACGGTTTTAAAAATCGGATCAGGTAAATATTCTTTTGAAATAAAAAACTTTAAATAAATAATACTATTTGAAAATGTTAATGAATTGAAATAATATTTCACATTAACATTTTCAAAGATATTTTTTACGTTATATCTTCCTGAAGCGCGTTAATACTTTCGTTATCGCCAATTATGTAGAGAATATCGCTGTCCTTTAAAACGAATTCTCCATCCGGAATAACGACTCTTGGCGGAATGATTTCTCTCACCATCGAAATTTGTACTTTATATTTTCTTCTTATATCAATATCTTTTAATTTTTTACCAATCCAATCTCTAGTCGGACTTACTTCTATCAAGCTAAATCCTTCGGTTAGCGGAATAAATTCCAAAAAATTAGGAGACGCAATTGTGTGCGCCATTCTAATTCCCATATCTCTTTCCGGAAAAATAATTCTTGTTGCGCCAATTCTTTCCAAAATTTTTGCATGATCTTCATTAATTGCTTTTGCAATAATTTCGCTTATTTTTAATTCCTTCATGTATAAAGTAATTAAAATGCTTGTATCCATTTTGCTTCCAACGGAAATAATTACAGTATCAAAATCAGCAATGCCAAGCTGAATTAAAAAATTTTTATCACGTGCGTCTCCAATTACAGCTTTTCTTACAAATGGTTTTACTTGGTTTACCAAATCAGGCTTAATATCAATTGCCATAAGATTGAACCCGTGTTCGTTGAGCGCTTCACATAAATAATAACCAAAACTGCTCAATCCAATTATTGCTATGTTTTTCATTTTTTACCCTACTAAAATATTATCTTCTGCATATCTGATATCTACTATTTCTTTAGAACCGACAAGCGATGCCATTGTTAATGGTCCGACTCTGCCGGCAAACATTAAAATTACCAAAACAATTTTTCCATATACTGACAAAGCCGCTGTTATTCCCGTTGATAAACCTACTGTACCGAAAGCTGAAACAGTTTCAAAAAATAATTGCATGAATTCATCACTATTAGAATTGAAAGGAATGTGCTCCATTTCTGTAATTGTGAGTATAAAGGAAGAAATTACAATTATTGTTATAGCAAATGCCAAAATTATAACTGTTTTTGAAATAACTTGAAAAGGCAGCGTTGTATATTTCAAATTAACATTTCGTGAATCTTTTACTCTGGAACGAATGAAAGCGATTATTACGGCAACCGTTGTAGTTTTAACTCCGCCCCCGGTTGAAGCCGGAGAAGCTCCAATAAACATTAAAGTAATAATCGTAAAAATTGAAGGCATTGATAAATTATATATATCAATTGTATTAAAACCTGCGGTTCTTGAGGAAACCGAGTGAAATATTGATGCTATAATTTTAGTTTGCAGATCCATACCTTTTAACGCAACGTTATTATCAAAAACAAAAATTAAAATTGCACCAATAAAAATTAAAAATACAGAAACTTGCAGAACAACCTTTGTGTGCAATGATAATTTTCTCAATCCATTCTTTTTTGCAAATGACTGTTTCAGTTCATATAGAACAATGAATCCAATACCTCCCAAAAATATTAGAATAGAAACAATAATATTGATATAATAATCCGTTTGAAAATTAACCAAGTTTGTTGCAAAATTGCTGAATCCGGCATTGCAAAAAGCGGAAATTGAATGAAAAATTCCGGCAAAAAGAGCGTCCCAAAACGAAAAATAAAAACAAAATCTTGCAGTAAGTAAAATTGCCCCGATAGACTCTATAACTATTGTGTAGATGAAAACCGATTTTAATAATGATTTAAGGTCCTGCGTATTAAAGAATGAAATTGTCTCTTGAATAATTTCCCTGCTGCCAATGCCGAATTTTCCTTTAAGAAAAAAAAGAAAAAGTACGGAAAATGACATAACTCCAATTCCGCCTAATTGCATTAATGCTAAGAGAATAATTTTTCCAATAAGTGAAAATTTGGTTGCGGTATCAACAACAGTCAATCCGGTAACGCAAGTAGCCGAAGTAGCCGTAAAAAGAGAATCAATAAATGAAATTTCATGACCTCTTAATGAAAAAGGCTGCATCAAAAGAATTGCCCCAGTCATAATTACAGCAAAAAATGAAAATACTAAAAATGCCTGTGGACTGAACTTATGGGTAAATCTATCATATAAATCAGCAAATTTCAGCATAAAATTTTAATTCAAACCTCTTTTAATTAGCAAAGGTTCAATTGATGGATCAGAGCCTCTGAACTTTCTGTACAATACCATTGAATCATCCGATCCGCCGGCTGATAAAATAAATTGACGATATTTTTTCGCAAGTTCCGGATCAAAAACATTACCGGTCTTTTCAAACGCGTCAAATGCATCCGAATCCAATACCGCCGACCAAATGTAGCTGTAATATCCGGATGAATAATCTCCGGAAAATATATGTCTGAAATATGTACTTCTATATCGAGGAATAATCTCGTTTATTAATCCAATTTTACCCATTGATTCTTTTTCAAACTGATCTACATTAATATTTACATCTTCTGAAATTGTATGCCAGTCCATATCTAAAAATGAAGCCGCTAAATATTCTACGGTTTCAAATCCTTGATTGAATAATTTAGCATTTTCCAATTTTTTAACTAATTCATCTGGAATTACTTCGCCGGTTTTATAGTGTTTTGCGTAAGTTTTTAAAACATCAGGATGCAATGCCCAGTTTTCCATAACCTGCGATGGAAATTCAACAAAATCTCTCGGCGTTTCTGTTGCGGCAACAGATTCATATGTGCAGTTTGATAGCAAACCGTGAAGCGCGTGTCCAAATTCATGAAACAGTGTATTTACTTCATCCAAACTTAAAAGCGCCGGTTTATCCGCGGTAGGTTTTGAAAAATTTCCTACGTTATAAATTAAAGGTGTTATCATTTTTCCGTTTATTTTATGTTGTCTTCGGAATTCATCCATCCACGCGCCGCCACGCTTGCTTGCTCTTGGATAATAATCTGTATATAAAATACCAATATGCTTTCCGTCATTTTCCTTAACTTCAAAAACTTTCACCTCGGGATGATATTTGGCAATATCATTTCTTTCCACGAATTGAATTCCCCATAACTTTGTTGCCAATCCGAAAACTCCGTTAATAACATTTTCTACTTGAAAATAAGGGCGCAGCTGTTCTTCATCCAAATCATATTTTGCTTTTTTGACTTTTTCGGCGTAGTACCACCAATCCCACGATTCCAATTTAAATTTATTTCCTTCGGCATAAATTAATTTTTGCATTTCATCTCTTTCTGCTGAAGCTCTTTTAAGCGCGGGTTTCCAAAGTTTATTTAGCAGTTCGTAAACATTTGCGGGATTTTTTGCCATTTGTTCTTCGAGCACATATTCCGCATGATTTTTATATCCAAGAATATTGGCGCGCTGCAATCTTAATTTAACAATTTTTGTAATTAAATTTTTATTATCAAGCGAATCGTTGTTATCGCCCTGCATAAAATATGCTTTGTAAATTTTTTCTCTCAAATTTCTATTTTTTGAATATTGAAGAAATGGTATCATGCTTGGTTTTTGAATTGTGAAAATCCATTTATCATCCATACCTTTTTCTTTTGCGGTTTCTGCCGCTGCAGAAATTACGCTTTCCGGCAATCCTTCCAAATCTTTTTCATTATCAATGATAAGTTCAAACTTATTTGTTTCTTTTAAAACGTTCTCACCATATTTAAGGTTTAATAAAGCCAATTCTTCATTTACTTTTCTAAATTCGGCTTTTTGCTTTTCATCAAGATTCGCTCCGCCGCGGATAAAATCTTTATAATACAGCTCCAACAATTTTAATTGTTCTGTATTCAAGTTAAAGTTTTCTTTATTGCCGTAAACTTCTTTTACTCTTTCAAATAATTTTTCGTTAAGATTAATATTGTCTTCATGCTGGGTTAAAATGGGGGCAATCTCATTGGATATTGCTTGAATTTTCTCATCGTTCATTGAGCCTTCCATCGCTGAGAAAACTTTATTTACTCTTTTCAGCAATTCACCGGAATTATCCAATGCTACTATTGTGTTTTCAAAATTGGGTGCTTCTGAATTATTTATAATTTTCTGTATTTCTTCTTCATGAATCTTCAAAGCTTCTTTATAAGCCGGCAAATAATGTTCGTTTTTAATTTTATCAAATGGAGGAGTTTCAAAAGGAGTTTGCCATTCGCTCAACAAGGGATTTTCTTCCTTTTCCGTATTTGTATTTTGACCGCAAGCTGTAATTAAAAGTAAAGAGCCAATTAAGACCATAATTCTCCCAAAAAGCATTTTTGCTCCAGAAAATGTTAAATTATTTTTTTTAATGTAATTAAATTAAGAAATAATCAATAAATTTCTGAGGGATTATTAAGTTACAAGAAAGTCATTCAATAATTTTAGATCATAAGATAACATCACAATTAAATTTTCAGTAATAAAATGTATTCAGATATGAAAAGAATCCAATCAATTTTAATATTTTTTATTTGTTTAACAAGCGCATATTCGCAAAGCTGGATTAGAATAAATCAACTTGGCTATAAACCAAACTCGACAAAAATTGCCGTTTTATCGTCTAAAATTGAGATAAAAATAGATGAATTCGAAATTATAGATGCGATTTCAAATAAAACTGTTTATACCGGAAAACAGTTTAAGGAATTTGGAACATATTCGTCGTTTAAGAAAAATTTCAGATTATATTTTAGTGATTTTCGAACTTCGGGTAAATATTTCATAAAAGTTAAAGATGTTATTTCTCCCGCTTTTGTTATTGATGAAAGCATTTACAGCGGTTCGGCGGATTTTATATTGAAATATATGAGACAGCAAAGATGCGGATACAATCCATTCTTAAAAGATTCTTGCCATGTTCATGATGGATTTATTGTCGATCGTCCGGGTTTTGATTCAATACATATTAACGTAACCGGCGGCTGGCATGATGCGTCGGATTATCTTCAATACGTTACTACTTCCGCAAACGCAATATATCAAATGTTATTTGCATATCAGCAAAATCCTAATGTATTTGGTGATTTCTTTGACAAGAACGGCGATCCGGGAAAAAATGGAATTCCAGATATTTTGGATGAAGCAAAATGGGGCTTGTATTGGTTAGATAAAATGAATCCCGAAAGAGGAATAATGTATAACCAAATTGCGGATGATAGAGATCATAGGAAATTTACTTTACCGACTTTGGATTCCGTAAGTTACGGAAAGGGATTGGAAAGACCTGTTTATTTTGTAACGGGAAAATCTCAAGGTTTGGCAAATTACAAAAACAGAACTACCGGTGTTTCTTCTACAGCCGCAAAATTTGCTTACGCGTTTGCGCTTGGTTCGGATCTGTTAAAAAATTATTACCCTGAATTTTCAAAGAAAATAAGACAAAAATCGGCAGAAGCTTTTAGCTTTGCAAAAACCGATCTCGGTGTTTGTCAAACAGCCTCAAATGTTTCTCCTTACTTTTATGAAGAAGATAATTACACGGATGATATGGAATTGGCGGCGGTTCAATTGGCAAAATCGTTTAATGATAATAATTACCTGAACGAAGCAAAATATTGGGGTGAAATTGAGCAGATTACACCTTGGATGGGAGCCGATACCGCAAGACATTATCAATGGTATCCGTTTGTTAATTTAGGCCATTTCCTTAATGCTGAATTGCAAGACAGCGTTTCAAGAAATAATTTCATCAATTATATGAAAAAAGGAATTGAAAAAGTTTATAAAAAGGGAATTTCCAATCCATACTTTTTTGGAGTTCCCTTCATCTGGTGTTCAAATAATTTGGTTGCCGCTATATTAACTCAAATTAGGCTTTATAATGAATTAACGGGTGATAATACATTTGATGAAATGGAAGCTTCCTTGAGAGATTGGTTATTCGGATGCAATCCATGGGGAACAAGTATGATTGTTGGTTTTCCGGAACATTCTGATTTTCCAATTGATCCTCATTCGGCTTTTACAGCAGCTTTTAATTTTAAAATTGACGGCGGTTTGGTTGATGGTCCCGTTTACTCTTCAATATTTAATAAGCTGCGTGGATTAAAATTATATTCCGAAGATGAGTATTCCGAATTTCAATCAGACTTAGTTGTTTACCATGACGATTACGGTGATTATTCAACAAACGAACCTACAATGGACGGAACCGCGAGTTTGGCTTATTATTTGTCATCAATGGAAAATTCAGATGAGTTAAAAAATAATACTTATGACGAAGGCGGAATAATTAGATTAGATACATCTAAGAAAAATATTTATTTGGTTTTTACCGGCGGAGATTATAATGACGGCGGAAATTTTATTTCAAATTTACTATATGAAAATTCTGTAAATGCGCATTTCTTTTTTACCGGAGATTTTTTCAGAGATCCGCAAAACGCAAATCTGATATCAAATTTAAAACAAAATGGAAATTATATCGGCGCTCATTCCGATAAGCATTTGTTATACGCGGATTGGCAAAACAGAGATTCTTTATTAGTTACAAAAGATGAATTTATTTCCGACTTAAAAAATAATTATTCTGAAATGGAAAAATTTGGCATAACTAAAGATAATTCAAAATTGTTTTTACCGCCTTACGAATGGTACAATTCCCAAATAAGCAAGTGGACAAATGAACTTGGACTTAAATTAATTAATTTTACCCCGGGTACATTTTCAAATGCGGATTATACAACTCCCGATATGAATGATAAATATTTATCAAGCGAACAAATATTTAATAAGATTCTGGATTTTGAAAAAAAATCAGCAAGCGGTTTAAACGGAGCAATTTTATTATTTCACATTGGAACACATCCATCAAGAACGGATAAATTTTATTTCAAGATGAATGAATTGATAGAAACGCTTAAGGGAAAAGGTTATTCGTTCAAATTAATTGAGTAATTTATTTTGCCAACGCCCGCTTATATAATTCAACATATTTCTTTGCGGATGACTCCCATGAATAATCCTTGATCATTCCGTTCATTTGAATTTGATGCCAAACCGGTTTATTGTGAAAATCATTTATTGCTCTTTTTACCGCGTGCAGAAACGCGTTTGCAGAGTATTCATAAAATGAAAATCCGTTGCCAATAGGCTGTCCGTATTCGTTATATTCAT
This sequence comes from Ignavibacteriota bacterium, assembly GCA_016713565.1. NCBI lineage: Bacteria > Pseudomonadati > Ignavibacteriota > Ignavibacteriota bacterium. The sequence continues at coordinate 1,514,533 of JADJOX010000007.1, read as the reverse complement.
TCCAATCTTGAACCGTATCCGCAAGTCCACCTGTTTTTCTAACAACGGGAACAGTGCCGTATTTTAACGAATAAATTTGATTCAATCCGCACGGTTCATATTGTGAAGGCATTAGGAAAATATCCGCGCTTGCTTCTATTTGATGTGCGGCTTCTTCACTGTAGCCAAAATATGCGCCGATTTTGTGAGGATAATATTGAATCGCGTCTCTGAAAATATCTTCATAATGTTTTGTACCGGTTCCAAGAATTACAATTTGCGCGTCAAGAGAAAGCAATTGCGGAAGCGCTTCTACAATTATATCAACGCCTTTCTGCGAAACCAATCTTGATACAATTCCCATTAAAGGGACATTTTCACTAAACGGCATACCTAATTTATTTAACAAAAATTCTTTGTTTTTAATTTTTCCGCTCAAATCGTTCATTGAATACTTATGAGGAATATATCTATCTACCTCGGGATTCCAAACTTCATAATCAACACCATTTAAAATTCCGTAATAATCATTATATCTTTGCAGAAGATAATTATACATTCCGGCTCCGTATTCCGGAGTAAGTAATTCCTTTGCGTAAGTTTCGCTAACGGTGTTTATTACATCCGAATATAAAATTGCGGCTTTTAAAAAGTTCGAATCATTTTCGTGGACTAAAATTCCATTGTTTTCATACAGAATCGGCGGAATTCCGGCACGTTTGTATGATTCCAAAGAAAACCTTCCCTGATAACCAATATTATGAATTGTAAAAACTGTTTTTGTTTTGTGAAACAAACTATCCCAACTATAATTTTCTCTTAACAATACGGGAAGTAATCCGGTCTGCCAATCATTTGCGTGAACAATATCGGGCGACCAGCCGAGTTTCTGCATTATTTGAATTACGGCTTTTGAGAATAAAATGAATCTTTCATCTTCATCCCAATCTTCTGTATAAATTTTACTTCTGTGGAAAAAGTTAGGATAATGCACAAAATACGCGTCAACATTTGAATGAGGAAGTTTACCGTAAAAAACATGAACTTTATGCTCATAACCTCCGGTTGAAATTTTCATTTCACCTATCAAACTATCATAGTGATGACCATATTCATGCTCATTCACCTGATAATATTTCGGCATAAACACTTTTACTTCATGCCCTAATTTTGCTAATTCAATTGGCAACGTTCCGCTTACTTCTCCAAGTCCGCCGGTTTTCGCAAACGGAATTATCTCGCTTGACGCAAATGCAATTTTCATAGTTTTTCTTATTTTGATTTATGCAAAAATAACGATTTGAAATCTTAGAAAAACTAAAATTTCACAAAGTTTGAAATTTACAATTATATAAAATATTTTTTGTTTCAGTTATAATATGTCAAGTCCTTTTAGTTTATCCATATTTCAATAGTAGACGGCAAATATTCCTTTAAATCTTGTGGAAGCCGGTTTGTAATTTTGTACTCGAAAATGCCGATCGGCTGGCTGCTGTCTTTCAAAGCACAATCGATAATTACTCTTTTCCTTTGTTTACAAATTATTATTCCAATTGACAGATTTTCGTACTATAGATTTACCTAAGCTATGCTTTTCCTGCCGCTCAACTATCATTTTACCAATATCCTAATTCAGATTTATCTGTTCCTTGTAAGCATTATTTTAAAGCTTCATACTGAGCCGAACGAATTATGTCTTTTATAATAATGAAAGATTTATATTCATTTGTCGAAAAAATTTTCACTCATGGATTTTGTATCACAAGTAAATTACTTTGATAATTTATTTAATCCATACAAGCAATTCTCGCGTCAACGGCAAATAAATTGTTTCGTTCATCTACAATTATTGGATTAAGATCGAACTCGATAATATTTTCATTTTCAATTAGCATTTTTGCAGATGAAGAAATTATGTTTTTCAGCTTTTCAAGATCAATGCTATTTTCACCTCTAACACCTTTTAGAATTTTACCTATTTTTGTTTTCTCAACTATTTCCGATAAATCATTATTTGTTAAATATGCTGACCTAATTTGAGTATCTTCAAAAACCTCGACATACTTTCCGCCAAGTCCAAACATTATTATTGGTCCGAACGAATTATCTCTAAATCCTCCGACTAAAATTTCATGCTTTGATTTAATATAAGGCTGAATTAAAAATTTTTGCACTTCTAAATTATTAATCATAAAAGATGATTTTATTTCATCGGCCGCTGTTTTCAATTCACCATAATTTTTAATATTTAGTTTTACCGCATTTAATTCCGATTTGTGAATTGCCTTATCCGATATGCCTTTTACAACTATTGGAAAATTAATTTCTATGTTTTGTATTTCTATTTCTGATAATAATATTTGTTCAGCAATTGGAATATCATATTTTCTGCAAAGTTCAAAAGTTTGATTTTGATCGATAAATCTCTTTTTAATCGAATTATTTTTGAAATTATTTCTTTCCCATATAAAATTAATTTTATTTTTTTTCTTTTCTTCAAATAATAAAATATTTGAGATTATTTCCGCGGGATCTTCTGGCTTCCTAAAAATAGGCAATCTATATTTTGATTCTGATTTATACTTTTCCCAAAATTCCGGCAACGGCATGCAGACTTGGTAAATCGGTTTGTCTGATATTATGGAATTTACCGATTCAATTACATCAAATGCGTTTACCATAACTGGTTCTACAAATATTGATATTACCGCGTCAACGTTTTCATCATGTAAAATTATTTCATTTACTTTTTTATAAATATCAGAAGTAGCACCGGGCAAAAGATCAATTGGATTATTTATACTTCCTTCCGGATGAACTATTTCTTTTAATTTACTTTTTGTGATTTCGGAAATTTGCGCAAGATTTAAATTTTCCTCTTCAATTTTATCAACTGCCAAAATTGCGGGTCCGCCGGCATTTGTTACTACCGCTATATTTCTTCCTTTTGGAATCGGAAAATTTTCAAATCCTTTTGCGGTATTGAATAATTCATTTAGATCATTTGTTCTTATGATTCCAAACTGATTTAATAATGAATCGACAATTTTATCATTACTGCTTAACGCTCCGGTGTGTGAACTTGCGGCTTTCATTCCGGAATTTGTTTTACCTGCTTTTATAATTATTATCGGTTTTTTATTTTCCGAGGAATTTATGATATTTAAAAATTCCAAACCGTTTTCAAAACTTTCCAAATACATTGTAATAACTTTTATGTTATTATCATCCAACCAGAATTGAAGAATATCATTTTCTGAAATATCAGCTTTGTTGCCGACACTAATAAAATGCGCAAACTTAATATTTGTTACTCGTAATGAATTTAAAACAGCCGCGCCAAGCGCGCCGCTTTGCGAAAGAAACGCAGTACTTCCGTTTTCAGGTTTTTCAGCTACAAACGTGGCGTTTAATCTTATGCTTTCTAAAGAATTGATTATTCCCATGCAGTTTGGACCAATCAATCTAATATCATTATCTTTTACTTTTTTCAGAATTGCATCTTCTCTAATTTTTCCTTCTTCACCGGTTTCCTTAAAACCCGCTGTAATTAAAATTATTGATTTAACATTTTTCCGAATTAATTCATCAATTGAATTTTCCACAAATTGTTTGGGAACTACAATAATTGCGAGATCTATTTTCTCCGGGATTTCTGTAATTGATTTAAAGCATTTAAATCCTAAAATATTTTCTGATTTGGGATTTACCGGAAAGACTTTTCCCGTAAAATTAAATTCTTTTATTGATCGAAGAATTTCATAACCAATATTTTTTTCTTTTGATGAAGCTCCGGCAATACAAATTGATTTGGGGTAAAAGAAATTTTTGATTTTGGGATCCATTAAATTTTCTACAAATTTATGATTGATTGAATTTTATCAAGTCTGATTTTAAAATTGTTTATGGTTAAGTATTCAGCGGAGTTTTCCGAAAAAATATTTTCAATAGTTCCTTCAATTTCTTCGGAAGATTTATTATCGGTAAGATATTTTATTTTAACTTTAGATTTAGATACAGTAATATTTTCAAGTTTATCATACAAATTGCAGCTTATTCTTTGATATTCCATAATTTCTCCTTTTAATGTTTTAAAGTTATAAATAGTATTTGTATTTAGCATATTATTTGTTTTGATTATCTTACTATTTAAAATTTGAGAAAAATATGAAAAGAATTATAAAGTATTTTTTGTTAGTAATCCTCTCACTCCTAATTACAAACTGTTCGGGAAATAATAACCCAGCTGAATTAGTTTTGCTTAACGGAAATATTATCACTGTCGATTCCTCAAATTCTGTAACTCAAGCAATTGCGATTTCCGACGATTCAATTATAGCCGTCGGAAAGAATGAAGAAATCAAAAATTTAATTGGCAATTCAACAAAAGTAATTGATTTAAAAGGACAAACCGCGATTCCCGGATTTATTGAAAGTCACGCGCATTTTATTTCAACAGGCGAAGCGCTGATGGAACTGGATTTATCAACTGCTCAAAATTGGGATGAAATAATTACCCTTGCGAAAAACGCCGCTGAAAAATCACAAAGCGGCGAATGGATATTCGGAAGAGGCTGGCATCAGGAAAAATTTAATGAAGTTCCAGAAAATGCCGTAGAAGGATTTCCTTCGCATAAAACACTGAGTGAAGCTATTCCAAATAATCCAATAATATTTTCTCACGCGAGCGGACACGCAATTTTCGCGAACGCAAAAGCAATGGAAATTTGCGGTATAACAAATGTTACACAAAACCCGAAAGGCGGAAAAATAATAAAAGACAAAAATGGTTTGCCCACGGGAATATTTTTGGAAGATGCCGAAAAATTAATTACAAAAAAGTTCAATGAAGACATAAATAAGAAATCCCGCAAAGAAGTAAACAACCAAATTAGAAAGGCGATAAAATTAGCGAATGATGAATGTTTGAAAAATGGAATTACGACATTTCATGATGCCGGAGAAAATTTTGAAAGTCTAAGCATTATAAAAAACATGGTTGAAAATAATGAAATTGATATACGTCTATATGTTATGCTTGGTGAAAATTATAATGCGTTAAAAGATTCATTACGAAAATATTTTACAATTGGTTACGGAAATAATCATTTAACCGTTAGATCAATAAAATTATATATGGACGGCGCGCTTGGTTCTCGCGGAGCTTGGCTGATTGAACCATATTCCGATATGCCGAATCAAAGCGGTTTAAACACTACCGATCTGAATGAAATAAAATTAATTTGTAAGCTTGCTGTAAATAATGATTTTCAAATTTGTACGCATGCGATTGGCGATAAAGCAAATAGAATTACTTTAGATATTTATGATCAGATTTTTAAGGAAAATTCCGATAAAGATTATAGATGGAGAATAGAACACGCTCAGCATATTGATCCAAATGATATTCCCCGTTTTAATAAACTCGGCGTAATTGCCGCGATGCAGGGAATTCACTGCACATCCGACGCGCCGTTTGTTGAAAAAAGATTAGGTAAAAGCCGTGCGGAGTCCGGCGCTTATGTCTGGAAATCGTTAATAAAAAGCGGAGCAATAATTTGTAATGGAACAGATTCGCCAGTTGAGAAGTTAAATCCCATTAAGAATTTTTACGCGACTGTTACAAGAAAAACAAATGACGGAAGTGTATTCTATGGAAATCAAAAAATGAGCAGAGCTGAAGCCTTACGTTCTTACACAATTAATGGAGCTTATGCCGCCTTTGAAGAAAATATTAAAGGAAGTTTGGAAAAAGGAAAGCTCGCAGATATTACCGTTTTATCAAAAGATTTATTAAACATTTCTGATGAAGAAATTTTAAATACAGAAATTATTTACACTATTGTCGGCGGTAAAATTTTATATGAAAGAAAATGACATTTATGAAATAATCGAAAAAAATATTGCGGAAAACGCGACCGTTTTACAGAAAATTGAATTCCCGAATCTAAATAAAAAAGTAAATGTATTTTTAAAGCGAGAGGATTTAACTCATCCGGTGATATCCGGAAACAAATGGCGGAAATTAAAATATAACTTAATCTACGCAAAGGAAAACGGATATAAAACTTTGCTTTCATTCGGCGGCGCTTATTCAAATCATATTCACGCGTTTTCTGGCGCTGGAAAAATGTTCGGCTTCAATACAATTGGAGTTATAAGAGGCGAAGAAACTCTGCCTTTGAACTATACGCTTTCAGAGGCAAAAGGATATGGAATGCAAATTGAATATGTAAGCAGAAGTGAGTACAGAAAGAAAAGGGAAAAAGATTTCATTGAAGAATTAAATAATAAATTTGGTAATTTTTATTTAGTTCCTGAAGGCGGAACAAATAATTTGGCAATTAAAGGCTGCACTGAAATTGTTAATAATATAGATATAGATTTTGACTATGTGGTTTCCGCGTGCGGAACCGGTGGAACTTTATCCGGTTTGATCTGCGGATTAAACGGTAATAAAAAAGTTTTGGGTGTTCCGGTTTTAAAAGGCGCCGATTTTTTAAAAAATGAAATTGAAGGTTATGTTTATAATTTTACGGGAAAAAATTTTAATAACTGGGAATTAAAACTTGATTATCACTTTGGCGGTTATGCTAAAATTGACTTGACTTTATTCAGATTTATGCGTGAGTTTGAAACATTAAATCAAATTAAAATTGAACCGATATATATTGCAAAAATGCTGTTTGCCGTTAGATCATTAATTGAAAATAATGAGATTCCCGAAAATTCAACAATTGTTGCATTGCATACCGGCGGTATGCAGGGTAAAACAGGAATGTCAAAAAAAATGAATACCTTTGTATAATAATTTTTAATATTAATTTAAATCGAGAACAAGCTATGAAATTATTCTATAAATCAATTGCCTTATTACTAATATTTTTTTCACTAATAATTTTAGCGCAGAATAATCCTCCAAGATTAAGTCCGAGAAGCTATGTTGGACAAACAATCGGCTATACAAATGTTGAAGTTAAATATGGTTCTCCGGGAGTTAAGAATCGTAAAATTTGGGGAGAGTTGGTTCCATATAATAAAGTATGGAGAACCGGCGCCGATGAAGCTACTACTATTGAATTTGAAAAAGACGTAATAATTAAGAATAAAAAAATCCCTGCCGGAATTTATTCGCTATTTACTATTCCAACCGAAAAAGAATGGACCATAATTCTTAACAAAGTTTATGATCAATGGGGAGCTTTTAAGTACAACCAAAAAGAAGATCTTTACAGATTTAAAGTTACACCGAAACAAAACAGTTTTATGGAAAGACTTCAATTCAATTTTGATTACAAGGCGCCTTATATTACAGAAGTAAATATAGAATGGGAGAAGATCAAAGTTTCATTTGAAATAAATACGGAAATAAAAAAATAATGAAGAATTTCGAAATTCCGATTTATTATAAAAGTTCTATCATTCAAAAAATTAAAGAACTGAGAAAAAACAAAGATCATTATAAAAAAGATTTTACTCCAACTGTTTTAAATTTCGGCAATATTCAAATTTACTTAGCGCGCCACTTCGGATTTTGCTACGGCGTTGAGAACGCGATTGAAATTGCGTATAAAACATTGGAAGAAAACCCCGGTAAAAGAATTTTTCTTTTAAGTGAAATGATTCACAACCCCGGTGTAAACGCGGATTTGCAGGCAAACGGTATTGAATTTATTTTAGATACATACGGAAATCAAATTATTGCGTGGGAAGAAATTTTTGAAAATGACATTGTGATTATTCCAGCTTTCGGAACTACCCTGGAAACCGAAGAAATTTTGCGAAAAAGAAAAATAGACGCATTAAAATATAACACTACCTGTCCGTTTGTAGAAAAAGTATGGAAAAAATCCTATCATCTTGGTAAAGAAAATTATACAGTTATAATTCACGGAAAAGCAAAACACGAAGAAACAAAAGCGACTTTTTCTCACGCAAAAGCCAATACGCCAAGTGTGATAATAAGAAATATTGACGAAACAAAAATCCTTTCAAAAATTATTTTGGGTGAAATTGATAAAAATGAATTTTACAAATATTTCGCCGGGAAATATTCCGAAGGATTTGATGTGGAAAAAGATCTAAAGCAAATCGGCGTAGTAAACCAAACAACAATGCTCGCTTCGGAAACACAGGATATTGCCGATTGCCTAAAAGAAACGATGATTAAGAAATATGGAAACAAAAACATTGATGCCCACTTTGCCGATACTAGAGATACACTTTGTTATGCTACAAATGATAATCAGCCGGCGACAATTGATTTATTAAAAGAAAATGTTGATCTTGCAATTGTTGTAGGCGGTTACAATAGTTCAAATACTTCGCATATTGTTGAGCTTTTGGAAGAAAAATTTGTAACATATTTCATTTCGGATCAATCAAAATTAATTTCTAAAAATTCAATCAATCATTTTGAATATTCAACAAAAACAGAAGTCTCTAGTGAAAATTATCTACCTAATAAAGAGTCTGTAAAGATAATTATTACAAGCGGCGCTTCTTGTCCTGATTCCGTTGTTGAAGCCGTTATGTTAAAACTACTAAGTTTTTATAATATTGAAAATCCGGAAGAGAAAATTTTCGCTCAGCTTTAATAAAAAAAAAAGACTCAATTTTTATTGAGTCTTTTTAATTTTTAAATTTTTGAAAATCATTCCCAATCTAAATATTCATCTTCATTTAAAAGTTCCTGCATTCTTCTATTTATAATTTCGTTTTTGTTCTGCATTCTTACTTGCAGCGACTGTTTTAATTCCTTTAGTTCTTGTTCAAGCCGGGCAACATCTTGTTTTCTTACCTCTTCTTTTTGATTGAAAAGATCTGATAACTGTTGTTTAAGCTCGCTTTTAATTTTTTCCTTTTCAGCTTTATTTGCAGCGTCATATTTTGCCGCGAGCGATTCTGTTTTAACTTCCAACTCAAATATTTTTTTTTCTCTTTCTCTTGCATCTTTTTCAAGTTTACTTACAAATGGGAATTCCATATTTTTAAATTGTGATTCTCTCAACAAATCATAATATCTGTTTTTATTAACACTTTTAATTTGCTTTAATTCTCTTTTTATTTCCTCTTTAACATTTTTCAAAATTTCTTGTTCTTCTTTATCACTCAAGTTATTAAAATCTTGAAAATCGAAATCAAAAGTTGCAGCTTCCGGCGGTACCGGTGCAATTGGTTTTTCCTGCGCCGATAAATTAACGGAAATAAAAAAAACTGCCGCAAAAAATAAATATTTAAATTTGTTATTATTCATATTATACCTCGTTTATAATTCCTTACTGTTAATTTCTTTTTTAAGTTCGTCAATATTGTTTCCAATGTAATTCAAGTTTTTATCAACATTTTCTGATGTTAGTCCATACTTGGAATATTTTTTATAATCGTCGTCTTTTGTTAATTTAAGCATTGTTTCAACTTTGTTAATTTGCTTTTCAAAATATTTCGGGTTCCATTCAAGCAATTCGCTGTTTATAGTTTTATTTAATTTATTTATCGGGTTTGGTTTATTTGAAATTATTGAAATGATTATTGACGCAATAATTAAGAAACTTGCGAACGCGATTTTACCAAAGCTGATTTTTGTTTCTGTGTTAAAATTATTTAGGATGAAATCTTTAATTTTTGCAATAACTGATCTTTTTTCAACCGCGTTATCTATCATTAAATTGAATCTTTCATCGTCAATATCAATTAAATTTTTGGATTTATATTCATTTGAGATTGCTGTATATTCATCAATATATTCTTTCAGCAAAGGATATTTTTCAATTTTATTATCCCAAAATAATTTTCGTTTTTCATCAAGCTGGTTATCAAGATATAACCAAACTTCTTTTTCAAAATCTTTATATAACTGATCTTCGCTGAGATTCATTTTCGTACGCCAATTGTTTTTTAATTTTTTTTACCGCATAATGCATATGACTAATAACAGTATTCAACGGTTCATTCAATATTTCCGCTATATCCTTAAAAGTTAACTCTCCATGTTGTCTAAGTAAAAAAACCGATTTTTGTTTTTCCGGTAAATTTTCCACCGTTCGATTAATAATTTCAATTTTTTCTTTATTTATTAACTCTTCATCCGGTCTTTTATCATTCTCTATTTCTAGATTTTCTTGTATTGATATTGCGGCAGTATCTGTTTTCCTTTTCCTTAATTGATCCATTGCTACATTGTGCGCAATTGTAAAAAGCCATGATGAAAATTTCTGCCGATGATCATACTTTTTAAATCCTTTCCAAACTTTTATTAAAGTTTCCTGAAACATTTCTTCAGCTTCGAATCTTGAACTGCTGAACCGCCACAAATAACCGAACAGTTGAATTCTATAGATATTTATCAACCGCTTAAAGGCAATTCCGTCACCATTTGAACACTTTTCTAAAAGTTCATTTTCAAGCATAAAATTTTCATCTTTCTAGTAATGTAAACGAAAGAAAAGGAAATTAATTGTATAATGATTTGAGTTTTTTAAAATACCTAATTAAAAGTAATTAGGCATTTTAAAGTTGGGGCTAATTGAAAGTTATTATTTTTCTTCTTGCTTAAATTTATAAATGTGAGTCGTATTTCCGATAGGAATAAATAATTTTACATATTTGGCGAAATTAAAAATTGGAATAAGTAAAGTACCTTGTACCGATTCTTCTGAATCAAGATCGGTTATTCTTAGAACATCATTTTTCCAAAAATCTTTTCTGCTTTCAAGATATTCGGTATCATTACTGTAAGAAATTTCTTCGTTTATTTGATTATCCGCAAATACCGCTACATTTCCCGCAACTTCTTCAACGTCGTTATCATCATCATCTGCTAAATCTACAATTGTACTTAAAAGCGAAAACGCGATATTAAGTCCTGTAGCGACATTATGATCTGTTTCGCGATTTTTTATATCCGAATTTATTTTACTTATTTGGTTTTCCGGATCGAGCGCGAAATAATTTTCTTTGTTTATTGGTTTTCTGTCTTCATTATAGACCTTAAAATAAGCCAATTTCGGATCAACTGTAATTTTTTCACCGCTTTTGTTAAATACATAAAGATCCAAAATGTATTCACGATCAGTACTTTCCTCAAAAGTTAAAGATGAATAAGCCACACTATCTTCTTTTTCAATTATCTTTCTTCCCATTTCAAATTTTGATTCTTCATCCGGAAAAAGCGAATAATAAGTTGATGAGCAATTTGTTAATCCAAGTAAAAGGATAGTTGTAAAAATTAGTAGTTTTGAAGTTTTCATAGGTCACCGTTAAAAATTTAGTATCAACTGAAAGTTCAATAAAAGTGCCAAAAAAATAATTGAATTTGATTTGAAATTAATTAAGATGAGATGGATTTGTCTAATTTAATATAGTTACTGTTTTATAAAATGGACATGAAAAGAAATCTATAAAAATTATGTAAGTTCTTTAAAGTTACTTTTTCTTAAATCCGTAATGTTCTTTATACTTATAAACATGATATGCCGCTAGACCAATAGCGGCGGCGGCATTTGTATACCCAAGAATTTTACCAACAACTCCAAGATCATTTTTTATCATTCCTTGATGGTAAACCTGCATACTTTGATTTATATTATTCCTTAACTGCATTAAAGAAACCGCTTCTGTTTGGGGATTTTGTTCATATAAATCCGGTAAAATTAATTGAGTATACGGATCTTCAAACTCGGGTATTTGAAATGAACGTAACGGTGAGATATACATAGAATTGTCATTTAATCTCAGTTTGAATTCGGAATTGATTTTTGTTGAATCTTGGGTCGGGTTATCTTGGGCAACAGAGATTATTGAGGAAATGCCAAGTAATAAAACACTTAAAAATACTTTCTTTATTTTCATGATTTCAGCAAAAATTTAATTAAATAATATTTATTTACAGCTCCAAATAAGTTCCGGTTATCTAAATAAACAATTTACAATTTTTACTTATTTTCTACATTATACATTTCAAGTATGTTTTTTGATCCCGCGCCAAGACTAATAATTGTCTTCATTGCCAAATCAATTGGGTAATTAATTTTATGAACATATTTCGGCGGAAGATGATATGTAAATCCCGCAGTTGGAGCCGGACCTGAAGGAATAAAAACCGTAAACCATCCGTTTGAATGTTCATCGGTGATAAATGCCGTTGTTAAAGTTTCATTTCCAAATAAATTTATTAATGCAACTCCTGAAAAAAGATTTTTTTGACTTCCGAAAAGCTGAACGATTGTTTCTTTTATTATTCTGTAACCCGGAACTTTTTTAAGGATATTTTCTTCAAACAAATTGTAAGCTACGTTTCCGTAACGAGTTCTTACAAACAATCCGAGCAAAAAACAAACTCCAAGAAAAATTATAACGGAAATTAAAAACGCCAAATATTCGTGAACTTTTGTAGTCTGCACCAATAAAGAAGAAATGGGATTTAGGTTATCTGAAACAACCTCAAAAATCCAATTTATTGTAATTGCTAAAATTACAAGCGGAAGAAAAATTAGAAATCCACCGATGAAAGTTGTAGTAATAAACGATTTAAATCTGGTCATAATTTCCTCAATCAAAAAAAATTTACATTTTAAAATTATTAAAATCTTTCAACTTAATTCGATTTTAAAGTAAAGTTTAAAATAAAAAAGGCTTTTACCGGTTTTGATAAAAGCCTAATTTATATTTAAGATAAATTTTATTGTAATTGCGATTTTTAAAATATCGTGTCTTTAAATTTTTATATACTAGTTGGAAACTTTATAAACATCATTTCCTTTAACAGAATCGGGAATGTGTTTATCGCCAACTGTTACTTTACTCAATTTTTTATTACTTTCAATATTTACATTTATTGAATTATTTCCGCCTTTCCAAACGCATGCTGATTTTTCCACAGTTTCGTTTGTTCCATCTTCAAATTCAAATATCACTTTTACGTTTGTAGGAATGTTTCCTTTTTTTGCAACTTTTGTGGAAATTTTTCCATTAAGAATTTCCACATTTTCTATTGCCAAATCCGGATAACCGAATTCATAAAACCAAGGTTTCCAAAACCATGATAGATCTTCTTTTGCGGCTTCATTTATTATATTAAAAAAATCCAACGGAACAGGATGTTTTCCGTTCCATTTGTCAATATATTCATAAATTGCGTCTTTAAAGAGTTCATTACCGAGTAATTCTTTTAGTTGATAATACGCGACAGAAGGTCTATCATAAAATCCGGTTCTTGAATAATCCGTTAAATAAGAATATGAAACAACCATGGGTGGAAGTTCGGATTCATAACCCGCGGTCCTTTCAAATCCATTTACTCTGTTTTTTAAATAATCATATTCCGGGACATATTTATCAACAACATCTTTCGGAAGAAACGATGCCCAGCCTTCATCCATCCAAGCATATTTTCTTTCGTTTGTTCCCATCATAAAAGGAAAATAATTGTGCGCTATTTCATGAAAAATTAATCCGATATGATTTTCTAATTTTTCAGGAGCGCCGTCATTTGCCATCATCGGGGTTTCCATACCGCCGCTTTTGCCGCCATTACAAAAAGAAGTTACATGAGAATACGGATAAGAAAATCCCGGTATTTGATGTGACAAATATTTTAAAGATTCTCGCGAATATTCCGCAGCTTTATCATAATGAATTGTTCCATTATTATAAACAACATCGGACAACGCTCTTCTACCGGTTTTATCATCCACAACTACGCTTGCGCCATCCCAATTATAACTATTACTCAGCGCGAATGAAAAATCGGTTACATTATCAGCCTTAAAATTCCAAATGTTTATTACGTTATCAGAAGTTACCAAACCTTTATTATAATCTTCCGGAGTAATAATTCTTATTGTTTCGTCAGATATTTTTGCCTTTTGATATTTCTCAAAAATATCTTTCCTTAAAACTTTATCCGCGTTTTGCAATTCTCCGGTTGCCCAAGCGATATATCCTGCCGGAATTTTCAGCTGTACGTTGTAATTATTGAAATCATTATAAAATTCCACCGTACCTTGATAATCATGAGTATCCCAGCCATCAATGTCATCATAAACAGCAATTTGCGGATACCAATAAGCGACAAAGAAATTACCGTTTCCGTAATTTCCCATTCTGAGTTTAAAATCTTTTGGAATAACAAACTGCCACTTCACTTCAATGTTCAATTCAGATTTTGAATAGAGAATTTTATCTAATTTTACGCTTAAATTTGTTGAACCTCTAAATACACTTTTACTGGTATCGCTTAGATCATAATTTTTATTGTTTATTTTTAATTCTTTAAGTTCTACACCTTCATTTAAATATTTTGCGTTTACAAACCAATTTCTCGAAGCGTTTGTTTTGGCAATATCCTGATAAAGTCTGATTACAATTCTATCTAATGAATCAGGACTATTATTAAAATATTTAATTTTTTCTTCACCGGTAAGCAAACCGGTTTCCGTATTAACTTCTACACAAATATTATAATTGCTTTTATTCTGCCAATAATTTTTTCCCGGTATGCCGGTCAATGTTCTGGTCTCATTTTTTATAGCGTTTTGAATTTCGAAAGGAGTATAAATTGAGATTTGCTGAGAGTGAATTTGTGAAATAAAAAATATTGTGAATAGAAATAAAAACTTCATTGAAAATTGTTCCTTAAATAATTCAGTAAATGTTTTTGTATAATATTTATTAAAACATTGCCATCAAGACAATTATGTTTTTCTATTCTCAATATTTAGCGGCATTTAAATTATTTTACTTTAAGACTCTCATTTCTCGAAGGCATTAAATGACTTCGTTTATTAAGAATAAATTGAATAACTAAATTTAATTATTGTTTCAATCCAATTTTAATTTATGATCAAGATTAGAAATACTGATCGTCAAATTTTCCAATAGATCAACAGTTTTTAAAATTTTATTAAAATTAATTTTCTCAACATCGTCGGTCGGTTTATGATAATCTTCGTTCATATAATCGTAAAAAAAAGCAATTGGAATTCCTTTTTCAGCATAATGAATATGATCGCTTCTATAATAAAATCTATTCGGATCGTTGGGATCATCAAATTTATAATTCAAATAGAATTTAGCCGAGCTTTGATTTGCGTCTTCTACCAATTTCCCCAATTCCTTACTCAATTTGCTGGCGCCAATACAATAAATTGAATCTTCGCTTTCTCTTCCGACCATATCAATGTTTGTATAGGAAATAATTTTATCTATAAAATTGCTGTTCTTTGTAAGATACTCAGCACCCAACAATCCTTTTTCTTCACCGGTGTGAAAAATTACAAGAATTGATCTTTTATTATTTTTTTCGAGTGCCAATCTTCTAGCCGTTTCTAAAATTGTTACGGTACCGGATCCATTATCATCAGCGCCATTATAAATTTGATTTCCTTTAATTCCTTCATGGTCATAATGCGCGCCTATTGCCACAAATTCATTTTTTAGATTAGTATCATTTCCTTCAATCACTCCGATAACATTCCGCGCTACTTTTTTTTCACTTAAAATTTTATAATTAAGTTTAATTTTTGTCTTCAATTCAAAGTTTGCTGGATCTGATAAATTATTATTTATGTAATCCAAATTGTATTTTTCGTTAGCCAATAAAGTTTTAGCCGCATTTTCATTCAGCACAACTGATGGAATATCATTTTGATCTTCCGTTTTTAATTCACTTTCAAGAAAATATTTTTTCGATGTTGCCATCTGTTGAATATAATTCCAGAAATTTAGTATCCCGTCATCCGCAATAACAATTAATGCCGCGGCGCCTTTTTCTTTTGCCGTTTCATTCTTTGCGTTTGACCGTTTATATTTTCTTACTGTATTTTCGCTTAAAATTTCTTTTCCGTCTTTTTTCGGACTTCCGTTCAAGCAAATTACAACTTTTCCATTTACATCAATATCTTTATAGCTGTTATAATTATCTTCATCGGATTCTATTCCATAACCGACAAATACAATATTAAATAATTTATTTGCGCTTTTTTCAGATGGAAGATTTCTTGATAAAAAACAAACATCGGTCCCGTTTTCATAAACTATTTTTGAACTGTCTTCAAATTGAAACGCTACATTAGCGCCCTCATCAAATCCTTCGGCAAAAATATTGAAATTCTGGAAATAGGTTCCATTTTCTCCAAATGGTTTTACTCCATATTTTTCCAGCTCTTCGGATATGAACAGCGACGCGATTTTTTCTCCTCTTGAACCAATTTCTCTTCCTTCCAATTCATCGGAAGCAAGAAACTCCAAATTCGATTTCACATAATTATATGAATTTAAATTTCCTTTTTCAATTTGAGAAAACACGGCGGTAAAGGAAATTAGGATGAGAATTAACGTATTTATTTTATTTTGTGATTTCAATTTTTCCCCTTCAAAATTTCAATTTTTACTTAACGGCATTTGTTAAAAAATTATTCATAGGTTTTGCGCACAAATAAAGTTTCACTAAGTCATCGGTTAAATTTTTGCTTAAAATTTTATTTTGCGGTAACGTATGAAAATAGTAAAATTGCTTGTTCGCAATTAACGGCTGACTTTGAACCGCTTCTTTAAATTCCGCGGGAATTACTTTGTTTTGCTCACCCTGAATAGTTTTGAAATATTTTTTAAAATCTTTTTCGTTCAATAATTTATCAAATTCTTTTAAATGCGAAACTATATATTTTCTTGTGTTATAAATTTGTTCTTTGCTCATTTCATAAATTCCGCTGTAAAAATTCAATTTGTCGTATTTGATTTCAATATAAACTCCGGGATCTCTAAAATTTTTTCTTCCGCCGTTGGCAATTATCGCCGATACATGTGTTTTATACGGAGTTTTATCTTTACTAAATCTTATATCACGGTAAATTCTAAAAATTGCTTCGTTCGGGGTTATCATTAAATTTTCATCTATTTCTTGAAATTTATAAATCATATGCTGAACAAAATTTTCAAATGGAACTTTTACAAATTTTTCATATCTTGATTTATTGGCAGTAAACCAATCGCGATTGTTATTTTTTTCCAATTCGCTCATAAACTCAATAAAATCTTTTGAAAAAAAGTTCATACTTGTTTTTCCTTTCTTAAAAAATTTTACACATAATGAAAAAATAATTATTACTCACGATAAAAAATCAAATAAATTCAAAAATAATTTTTATAGTAATGAATTAAAAAAGTCCGTATTTTAGTAATGAATATTTAGATTTTCATTTCTCAGAGCAGTTACGAAAAATATTCTCTACATACTAAAATTTTACCTTAGCAAATCCAAAGAAGATCAATATCAAATTCAAAAATATTACAAAAAATTTTATACTATAAATCAAAAATTAAGACTTATATTTATTTTTCCAAAAAATATTTGAGAGAACGAAATTTTTATTTGGCAGAACAATTTTAAAATATATTCAAGATATTAATAAGAGGATTATTAATTATGAGCGTTACCAAAGAAGAAGCCCTTAAATATCACTCGGAGGGCAGAAAAGGAAAAGTAGAAGTTATCGCTTCTAAGCCTTGCTTTACAGCAAGAGATTTATCATTAGCTTACACTCCCGGCGTTGCCGAGCCATGCAGAGAAATAGAAAAAAAGCCGGAAGATGTTTATCAATATACCGCTAAAGGAAATTTAGTTGCGGTTGTGAGTAATGGCACAGCAGTATTGGGATTAGGTGATATTGGTCCCGAAGCAGGCAAACCTGTAATGGAAGGAAAAGGAGTTTTATTTAAACGTTTTGCAGATATTGATGTTTTTGATATCGAACTAAAAACCAAAGATCCAAAAGAAGTAATTAGAGCCGTTCAATTATTGGAACCCACATTTGGCGGAATAAATTTAGAAGATATTAAGGCGCCAGAGTGCTTTGAAATTGAAGAAGAATTAAAACGAACTATGAATATTCCTGTTTTTCATGACGATCAGCATGGAACAGCAATTATTTCATGCGCGGCTTTAATTAATGCTGCAGAATTGGCAAATAAAAAACTTTCTGATTTAAGATTGGTGGTGTCCGGAGCCGGAGCCGCTGCGGTATCTTGCTGTAAACTTTACATTAGCGCCGGTGTGAACGTAAAAAATATTGCAATGTTCGATTCAAAAGGTCATATTCATAAAGGAAGAACGGATTTAAATTCGCAGAAAATGGAATTTGCTCAAGATATTCATTATCCAACATTAGAAGATGGAATGAAAGATGCGGACGTTTTTATTGGATTATCGAAAGCAAATGTTGTTTCCAAAGAAATGGTAATATCTATGGCGCCTAATCCAATTGTATTCGCAATGGCAAATCCTGATCCTGAAATAACATATGAAGAAGCTACTTCTGTTAGAACAGATATAATTATGGCCACAGGCAGAAGCGATTATCCAAATCAAGTAAACAATGTTTTGGGTTTTCCTTTTATTTTTAGAGGAGCTTTGGATGTTAGAGCAAGCGCGATTAATGAAGAAATGAAAATGGCCGCGACAAAAGCTTTGGCAAATTTGGCTAAAGAAAAAGTTCCGGACGCTGTAATTCGTGCTTACGGAGGAACTGATTTTGAATTTGGTACAAATTATATTATTCCAAAACCGTTTGACGGCAGGGTTTTGTGGAAAGTTGCACCCGCTGTCGCAAAAGCCGCAATGGAAACAGGCGTTGCTCGAATTCAAATAAATGATTGGGTTAAATATGAAGAGCAGCTAAAAGAACGTCTGGGCTATTCTACGGAAATTATTAGAATGATGATACATAAAGCCCAGAAAAACCCAAGAAAAATTGTTTATGCCGAAGGAGAAGAAGAAAAAATAATTAGAGCCGCAAATTCCGCGTTGAACGATAATATAAGCATCCCTATTTTAATAGGTAACCGTGAAATAATTGAAAAGAAATTGGATGAGCTTGGTTATGAAAAAACGAAATTCGAAATTGTTGATCCTAATAATTTTGCTAAGCATAATGAATTTGCACAGGAATTTTATAAACTGCGACAAAGAAAAGGATTAACATTAAACGAAGCGAAAGAACTGATGAAACTTCCTAATTATTTGGGTTCTATGCTTGTTTTAATGGGCGATGCTCACGCATTAATAGGCGGTTTAGGTCATAGTTATCCAACAACAATAAAACCTGCTTTGGAAACAATCGGCGTTAAAAAAGGATTTAAAATTGTTTCCGGATTATACATAGTTATCATAAATAGAAAAGTATATTTTTTAGCTGATACTACCGTTAACGTAAATCCAAATGCCGAGCAACTTGCTGAAATAGCGATAAGCGCCGCGGATACCGCAAAACAATTTGATATTCAACCCGTTGTTGCGATGCTTTCTTTCAGTAATTTCGGAAGCACTAATTACCCGGAATCTAACAAAGTTAGAGATGCCGTAAAAATTGTAAATGAATTACGTCCCGATATTATTATTGACGGTGAAATGCAGGCAGACACTGCTGTTGTGCCCGAAATTATAGAACATGAGTTTCCTTTTGCAAAAATTAGAGGCGGGGCGAATGTACTTATATTCCCAAATCTTGATGCCGGTAATATTGCTTATAAACTTTTAAATAGATTGACCGAAGCTACAGTTATTGGACCAATATTAATGGGAATGAAAAAACCTGTTCATGTTCTGCAAAGAGATGTTTCAGTTGATGATATTATTAATTTATCTGCAATTGCGGCTGTTGAAGCGATGAATAATAAATAGTATATTTTATTCTGAACGCGGATAATTAGTGAATATGTTTTAATTATTTCATAACAATCCGCGTTCTTTTTATAATTTCAAAAACAATCCGGCTGAGTTCCTTCAACATTACTGTCTTTATAAGTTCTAAAAAATCTATTGCCATTTAAAAATGTTTTCTCGCCTTCAAAAGTCAAATTATATTCGGCAATATTTCCATCGTCAAAATTTAAAATAAGTGTACCTTGATCACCTCTTGCAATTACATTCCAATTTCCGGTGTTATTTTTGTTGCCGGAAGAATATCCGCTTACATCGTCCGCATTCATAACAACTTGACTTTCGTCATAATAATTAAAATATCCTTGTTCGCATAAATCAATTATTATTTTATCTTGAATCCCACCGCTTCCGTAGCCGCTGTTATAATTATTCATATATGTCAATCTGCAGTTATTTAAAATTTGCTCTAATTCATTTTCTAATGATGATCTTACCGGCTCTGAAAATTTTAAGCTGTTGCAAATTTCGTTTACAAATTCTTTATACTTTTCGGAATAATTTTCAGATTCGACAAACACAAATACGGCAACTCCGCCGCCAAACGGCGACATTAAACTCTTGGCAAAGGATATCGCTGCTTGTCCCTCTAAAAAACCTTTAAATATACCCGCAACAGAATTTTCATTAATTTCCAATTTATCGCTCAAAGATAAAACTGTTCCATTATTTTCATTTATTCCCATATTTGCATTTTCAACAATCTCATCAATTGTTTTAAAATTATGCGGTGTAACTAAAATAAATCCTTTTTCAATATCGGAGACAAAAATATAACCTTGCGGAATTTGCTGACCTTTCCAATTATTAGGAACGTTAAATGTTATTCCAATAGAAGAATCTGATACCTTTCCTGAAATTGTTTGGCAGTATAAAATGTTACTTATAAAAATGAATATTAAGAGATATAATAACTTATTCATAGTCACCTGTTAAATTTTTCTGATGTTAATGTACTTTCTAAATTATTTTGATGATGATTTAAGCAATTTGTTATATACTTTTTTAACTGTCCAAGTTAGAAAAAGAATAACAAGAATTCCGATAAAAATTGGAAATAAAATTGCGAGAATTGAAATACCAAATGAAGCTCCGGCTTCGGTAGTGGAAACCACATGATTTCCTAATCCGCCGGTTGTTAAAGATGAAGTTCCGCGTGTTATGGTAGTTAAACTTTGAACCAAACCAGCTGCGCCGCCGCCGGCAACAATTGCGAGAACCCATTTAACTAAAGGATCTAATTCAACAATTGATGAAGCCATTACAATTGATCCGGCTATAACCGCGGTTGGTGAAGCGATAGCGTCTAAAAAATTATCTATAAAAGGAATATAATAACCCGCGATTTCAAAAAGTGTCGCTGCGCCAAATATTATTAAAGCAGGCAAAGTGCTAATCCATTCAAATCCCGAGGAAAGGTTTAAATAACCGAAAAATGAAGCAATGCTCATGACCAATAGCGGCACAAAAATTCTAAAGCCCACTGCTGCGGCAAGACTGATTCCTAAAAATACACTAATTATTGTTTCAAAATTTATCATACTCAATTAAATAACTCTATCAATTCTTTTGTTCCAAATTTTGCCTTATTTGAGAGGTTGCTTAAAATAATAATAGTTTTTTTCTTTCCCAACTCTCTAATAAAATAAGTTCTAAAACCTTTCCACCATCCTGTATGATAGACTATTTTATTTGTTGAATCTTCCGCATTTATTCTCCAGCCCAATCCGTAATTGTCATTTATTAAAAGTTTTTCGTGCATAGGCTTAAATGCTTCTTCCAATATTTCGGATTGTACAGGTTCTCCTTTGTATAATGCCTGATCGAATTTTAACATATCTTCAACGGTCGTATAAACTCCTTTATCGCCAACAACGCCATTTAAAAATGTATCCTGCGCTTTTATTTTTTCTCTTTCGTACCCAACCGCAATATCTTTGTATGAGCTTATATTTTCCTGATTATATATAAATGTATTTTTCATGCCTAATTCTTCAAATATTTCTTCCTTCATAAATTCATTAAAACTATCTCCGGTTATTTTTTCAACAATAGCTGCAAGAATACAATAATTGGTATTTATGTAATTATATTTTTTATCCGGCAAAAAATATCTGTTGGGAAATTTATCTATCATTAAATTGATTACATCCGAGTTTGTAATTTCTTTATCTTTTTCATTCCAAAGTTTCTCGGTAAAATAGAAATACTCGGGCAAGCCTGATTTATGAATCAACAGCAGTTTAATTGTTATTCCATTATATGGAAAATCAGGAAAATATTGTTGCACGGAATCATCCAAATTTAGTTCGTTTCTTTGTTTAAGCAGTAATATAGCATAAGCGGTAAATGGTTTTGACACTGAAGCTAATTGGAATTTTGTATTTAAATCATTTTTTGTTTTTGATCCGAGGTCTGAATAACCAAAAGAATTTTCATAAATTATATTTCCGTTTTCGGCAAAAAGCACATTTCCGTTAAAACCATTAACCTTGCTTTTATGCTTAAAATATTTATTTATTTCATTTGATTTTAAAACTTGTTCCTTTGTTAACGCGATTTTATTTTCATTGGAAATTATTGTTTCATCCGTCGAATAAAATTTATATAGAAAAACAAATATTACAGATATTAAACCGATGAACAGAGCAGCGTATTTTTTGAGCATAATTTTATAGACGTAATTTTTTCAATTAAAACTTTGAAGATAATTTTTTATTGAATAAAAATCTCGACTAATTTTAGAATTGTATGGAATATAATTACCTTTTACTTGAAGAAACCTCCGAGGTTTTTATAACCTCGAAGGTTATTTTAATATAGAAATTTAATAAAGTTGTTGAGTAATAAATTAAAAACCAAATTTACATTGCTTCGCATTTTTCTTTAAGCGTTTTTGCGCCGTCTTCAAAATTTTTGCCTAAAATCATGTCCATCATTAAACCCATATACCTTCCAACTAAATAATCCGCGTCGCCACTAATTGACCAACTGAATTTTGTGGAATTTCCATTTGGCACAAATACAAAGTCGACTTTTCCGGTTCCATGCTGTGGAGTTAAAAACTCAATATCCGCTTTAATTAAACTGTAAGGTTTTAATTCGGTGAAAACCATTTCTCCGGAACCAATGGTTTTTCCTTCCCAAAAATATTTTTGTCCTACCGCCGCCGAGTCACCTGTTACAACAACTTTATGACCGGGTTCGAATGGCGTCCAAGGATTCCACTTATAGAAATTGTTAAAGTCGGCGACATAATTATACACAACTTCTACGGGTTGATTTATTTCAATACTTCGCTCAACTTTATATTCTGAAGGAAGAAAAAGAGCGACTACTAAAAAAAGAACAATGATAACAATTATAACTTTTAAAAGAATTTTAAGTATTTTCATATTTTACCTCACCTTTGTTCAAATTTTGGGAGTATCTAATTTTTTTAAGCCGGAATGTAATTCCTCTTCTGTCAAATGATAGTCGTGAAGTTTTCCTTCAAAATAATCCTGATATGCGCCCATATCAAAATGACCATGACCGCTTAAATTAAATAATATTGTTTTTGATTTTCCTTCTTCTTTTGCATTGTTGGCTTCCCTAACTACTGCGGCAATTCCATGCGTTGATTCAGGTGCTGGAATAATTCCTTCAGCATTCGCGAATTTTACTCCGGCATCAAAACATTCTAATTGCTGGAGAGCGACCGCTTCTATTAATTTGTCTTTAAGAAGCTGACTTGCCAAAGCGCTAGCTCCATGATATCTTAATCCACCGGCATGAATAGGAGCCGGAACAAAATTATGTCCTAATGTATACATTGGAATGAGCGGGGTTAATCCAACCGAATCTCCAAAGTCATATCGGAATTCACCTTTAGTAAGTTTTGGACATGAAGCGGGTTCAACGGCAACGCATCTTACGTTTTTACCTTCGGCTAATTTATATCTTAAAAATGGAAATGAAATTCCAGCAAAATTTGATCCGCCGCCTAAAGGAGCAATTACAACATCAGGAAAATCTCCCGCTAATTCCATCTGCTTTATTGCTTCTAATCCAATTACGGTTTGATGAAGAAGAACATGATTTAATACGCTTCCCAAAGAATATTTTGCCAATGGATCTTTAACTGCTCGTTCAACCGCTTCAGAAATTGCAATGCCTAAACTGCCCGGTGAATTAGGATCTTCGGCTAAAATTTTCTTTCCGGAATCTGTTAATTCTGTCGGTGACGCAAAAACATTTGCGCCCCAAGTGTTCATCATTAATTTTCTATACGGTTTTTGATTATAACTAACCTTAACCATAAATATTTCCAAATCAATGCCAAATTTCTGACACGCGTATGCTAATGCGCTTCCCCATTGACCAGCTCCGGTTTCGGTTGTAATTTTTTTAACGCCTTCCATTTTATTATAATAAGCTTGCGCAAGCGCTGTATTGAGTTTATGTGAACCCGCCGGACTAACTCCTTCATATTTATAGTAAATTTTTGCAGGTGTATCTAAAAGTTTTTCCAAACCGAATGCTCTAATTAATGGAGTTACACGCCATTCCTTATAAATTTCTCTTACTTCATCGGGAATATCAATCCATCTTTCTTTTGTTACTTCTTGTTTAATTAATTCCATCGGAAAAATCGGAGCCAAATCTTCCGGTCCTACCGGCTGTTTTGTTCCAGGGTGTAACGGCGGCAGCATTGGGTTTGGCATATCTGCTTGAACATTGTACCATTGTGTCGGTATATCTTTTTCATCTAAAAGGTATTTTTTTTGCTTATCCATAATTATCCTGTTTTGTAATTAATTTATTTGTTAACTGAAGGAATAATTAGCATGGAAAATATTACTATATTTTTATTGATGCAACGTGAAAACTAATTTTTTTTACATTTTTTGCTTAAATTCAGATGAGTTTATCAGCTTTAATGAAAGAATATTCATTAAGAATGTTTGATTAATAAATATAAATATTGAATTTTCATATCATTATTAAGCCGTGAGATTTATTGAGGTTATTTTGAAAGCTGATGAAAGATGAGTTTTTAAAATTGTTTAATCGATTTATTTTAAAATAATTTGATCACCAACCTTAATAATCCCTTCATAATGGGCAATTACATTTTGACCAAACAGTATTTTATTATCAAAATTTCTATAAGTGCTTAATGTTGATAATGGTTCTTTGTTTTTATTTCCGCTCCGCTGATCGATTGTTGTAATTACACATCTTGCACAAGGTTTAACAATTGTGAATCGCAAATTCCCAATCTTTATATCTTTCCAATCATCTTCATCATGAGCATTCCCGCCGGCAAAAACAAAATTAGGTCTGAACTGATCCATTGAAATTTGATTGACGAGTTTGCCGTTTAATAAATTTAACGATTCTTCTCCAATAATTAAAAAAGGATAACCATCCGCAAAACTTACATTTTTACTTTCGGGATAATATTTTGTACTGGTTTTTCGTTCAAATAAATCGGGCATATAAACCAATTTACACTTAAAGTCCAATGCTTCGCTAAACCATTCATTTATAAAATTATCATATTCAAGTGAGTCGCAAAAATCTTCCCAAATTTGAACTTTAGTTTTTTTAACTGGGAATTCAGAAAGTGAGATTTTTATCGATTCAATTTTTTTTCTTTTATGGATAATGACCAAATGATCATTCTCAATTTTTACATCAATGAAAATCATTTTGGGTAAAAGTCTTTGAGTGAGAAACATATTTTCAAGATCTACGAGCATCCATCTTCTATCATAACACAAACCTCTTTCTTCAACTTTTGATTCTCGAAGTGAAATTCCGGATAATGATTTTACGGGAAATATGTTTATCTGTGTTAATTTATAGTTAGACATAAAATCTTAAAATGTTTCCGATATTTAAAAATGACCGCAGTAATAATTACATCCAAAGTACTAATTAATTTGCATTCTTCGCAAATAATTTATTTGTCCCAAATGATAATTAAGATGAGTTAGTAAGTGAAGTAAAAACTGCCCAATTTCAACTTCGCCGAGAGAAATTTTTTCTTTGAATATTTCTGAATATCTTGATTCGTCAAAATTAGTTAATGTTTTCAGTACTATTATTTTTGCTTCCTCTATATTTTGAATAATTTCATTTTGGGGGATATTTTTTGCCGAAAATTCTTTATCTCTTTCTCTTTTATATTCAAAACCACCGAGCATGTAACCGATATAATGTTTTAAATTTCCGCATAAATGCAAAGCCAAATTTCCCGAGGAATTTTTTATATCGCCAAAAACTTTCCACAAATTTTCTTCGTTTTCAAACAAAGAAATTTCGTTACGCAATTTCTCAATATCTCTATCGAATATTTTTATCAAATTATCTTTAAGCATTGGTTTTTTACCTTTCTTAACAACACAATTGCATCTCTGCTTTTGAGATGACATCTTTGTTTTTACTTATGTGCTTTTAATTATTAAAGATCCCATCTCTAAAAAAAGAGATGTGATCTTTACATTATAAATAAAATTTAAATTTCACCTTCGTATTTAAGCCATTCTTGTGTTCTATGGAAAAACAAAACGTATCCGCGAACCTGAAGTTTTCCATTTTCGACCCAAAGTTTGCAATCATAAACTTTTCCCTTTTTAGGATCGAGAATTTCTCCATCTTCCCAAACTCCGTCATCTCCTTTTTTCATATCGGTGATAATTGTCATTCCCAATATTTTTTTATTTTTTCGTGCGTCTTCATCATCACATTTATCGCAAACGGGATCCGGATCTTCTCCGGCTTTTCTAAATAATTTTACAACGTCTCCATAAACTTTTCCATCTTTTA
Organism: Ignavibacteriota bacterium; assembly: GCA_016713565.1. Taxonomy (NCBI): domain Bacteria; kingdom Pseudomonadati; phylum Ignavibacteriota; species Ignavibacteriota bacterium. The sequence goes on along the minus strand of JADJOX010000007.1, from coordinate 1,488,021 downwards.
CATAAATTTTAACAATGGATTTAGGCTGACCTGTTTCATCATCAATTGTTTTCCAAAGTCCTTCAACTTTTTCTTTCTGAGCATAAATATTTGCGCTTAATAAAAATGCTATAACAACTGGTACTAAATAAAATATTTTCTTCATATAAAACTCCTAAAAAGTATTGTGGTTAAAAATTACTTTAATTCTCATTAAAATCAATTTAATTTCCTTTATATTTTACAAAAAGGAAGTGTTGTAATATATATTAATTGACCCATAATTAAATCCAAAAGAAAATTCGGCGCCAAATCCTTTATATATATCAATCGAAGCATCCAACATTGGAATTACATAAAATTTTTCCTTTGTATATTTTATTTTAAATGGCTTATAAGAATATTCGTTTTGAGAAAAAATGGAAGAAAGCTCAACATTAAATACATCATGATGAAAAATTGGAAATGATAATTTTATTCCATAACTATTTAATATCGCATCGCTGATTCCAAATGCATAAAATCCTATCACATCTAAATAAGAAAATGGAAATGTTCTTTTATTAAAATAAATTTTGTAACCAACTCCAAGACTAAGCTGATAAATACTTTCACTTTCATCCATAACAGATTTTTCACTTCCCCAAGTATTTTTCAGATCCGGTATACTTCCTATTCCATTATTTGCATAAACAGAATTAAAATATATTGATAATCTTTTTCGGTTTTCATTTAGTTTTTTATTGTTAAAATATTCGGCAATTATTTCATATGCCAAATCTTGATCTTCATATAATAAATACCAATTATTTATAATTGACAGTAAAAACTCTTCATTTGTAAAATTATGATTTTCAAAAAATGAAAAATTTTCAATTCTATTTTTAATTTTATTTCGAGTTTGTGTTTTCAAATTTTCATAATTCATATTTTTATCAAACAACATCGTAGAATCGTTATTGTAAAATATCATTGAATAAAAACTTCGCTGTTCAAATTCACGCATGGACGAAACAATATCCGCGTCATTTTGTTTTGGTATAATTTGAATAAATAGTTTTTTAAATAAACCGGAAGAAAGAAATGTCAATTCATCGCTGCCGATTTCATTAATTTTTGATAATGTATGTTTTGCCCAATCACTTCTTTTAATTAACCAAAATCTTTCATTACTTTTTAGATCATCCAACAATTTTGGCAATAGCAATGTATCATTATAATTATTGTAACTTTCGATTGTAGAGTATATTAAGTCCGGATTTAATTTAGAATTTCTTTGAAGATTTATTTCCAATGAATTCAAGATATTCTTGTTTGAAAATACACTATCGGAAATAAAATTTCTGTAGAGACCGGTTAAACTTTGGGTAAAATTAAGTTGAGTTAAAAGAAAACTAAACAATATAGAATTCTTTATTATTTTCATTTCGTTTTATGATTTACTTTTAATTTTAATAATAGTTATTTCCGGAGTTGAATTATATCTTACCGGAGCAAGCGACATGCCCAATCCACGAGTTACAACCATTAAAGTTTTACCGAATTTAAATTCTCCTCGCATATATGGTGTTTCAATTTGTGTAGGCGAAAGGTTGATGAACGGAAATAAAAACGTAATTTGTCCGCCGTGAGTATGTCCCGCTAAAAATAAATCAAAGTTTTTTTCTTCGGCTTTTTTAATCAAAAATTCCATTGGCTGATGTGTGAGAAATATCCGTAAATCTGCTTTAGTATTATTTTTAGTCAATGAATCTAAAATATTTTCACTGGCTTTTTCAACATATGTGTTAGTTATAAAACTTACTTCAATGTTTGCGCCATCAATACCTAAATGCAGTTTATTATTATCAATCATTGGAATATTTACTTTGTTTAAGGCTATGGTGACTTCTTTTAAGCTCCTTTTATTATCTCCTCTATAAGCCCAATTATCATGATCGCCGACGCAAGTAAAAATTCCATATTTCGGTTTAAGCTTACTTAATTGATGTGCTGAAAACTCAATATAATCCGGAGTGCTTGTAATCATATCCCCGGCCATTAAAATTAAATCTGGATTTGTAGAATTTACTTTTTCAATAAAATTGGTAAGTCTTTTTTCATCCGTATATCTATCTGCTTGAATATCCGAAATAAACGCTATTTTAAATCCATTTAAGCTTTCCGGAATTTCTTCCTTATAAAATGAAACCTCATTTATTTCTACCGATTTATAATCATAAATTATTCTGAAGGGCACATAAATAAACGCGCAAATAAATATGACGAAAAATAATGCGGATTTTATGCGATTAATTTTGGGCTTAACATTTTTTATAAATGGAAGAATTGTTAAATGTAAAATTTCTAGAAGAAGAAAAAATAATGTTGATTGCACAATTATAATTGTACCGACCCAAAATGGATAAAGAACAAAATAATCAAAGAAAATATTTTCCGGCGGCTGAAAATATCCGATATTATTTAAAAGTACGTAAATCCACGCAGTTATAGCTATTATTGGATAAATATTGACAAGTGTAAGAAAAATCCATTTGCCAACTTTTATTTTCCTATCTGAAAATTTTGGAAAAATAAACTTTATGGAATTTACCACTCTTTTAACAAAGTAAATTTCTAAAAGAATGACTGAAAGTAAAACGAGTATTACTTTAACGGCAAACGGCATAGTTTTCTAATTAGATCCATCTTTAAATTTTTGTATAAACTTTTTTGTAAAATCCGATAAAACTAACTTACCGCTATTTTCTGCTCTTTGCTCTAACAATTTATCCCAATGCTCGGTTCCTTCCCAATACATTAATTTTAATTGAGATAAAGCAACCGGACTTCGTTCGCATAATTGTAAAGTAAAATCATTCAACTTTTTATTCAGCTCATCAATGGAATCAAAAACTTCATTGTAAAATCCATGCTGTTTTGCCCATTCGGCAGAGCGCCATTCGCAATCAAGCGACATTTCAACAAAAGCTTCTTTGCCAATTTTTCTCTCTATTGGTGGACCAACAACAAAAGGACCCAAACCTAAAGCCAGTTCACTTAATTTGAGTGACGAATCTTTTGTAGCAAAATTATAATCGCAAACAGAAACCAAACCAACTCCGCCGCCGACAACTTTTCCTACTATTTTTCCAATAACAATCTTTCTACATTTTCTAATAGAATTTATAAGGTTTGCAAAGTTTAAAAAGAATTTTTTCCCGTCGTCAAAATTATTTATCTCAATTAGTTCATCAAAAGAAGCGCCGGCACAAAATGTTTTTTCGCCCTCACTTTGCAGAATTATTACATTAACATTTTCGTCTTCAGAGAGTTGATTGAATTTTTCTATTATTTGTTTAATCAAACTTGACGGCAGTGAATTGCTTTTGGGATGATAAAAGGTGATTTCAGCAATTTTGTTTTTAACTTCTAATTTTACAAAACCTTTATTCATATTTTGCCTAAAAAAATAATTTCAATAACTACAAAACTAACCGGCATTCGATTTTCATTTAATTAAATTCCCATAAAATTAATTTTAATTGACAAACAGAATTAAATAATTTCTTTAATTTCTATTAGATCATTTATATAATAATCCGGATCATAGGTTTTAAGTTCTTCCAATTTTCTATAACCGTATGCAACAACCGCGGTTTTTGCACCGGCGCTTTTTCCGCAAAGAATATCCAATTCAGTATCTCCAACCATTAAAGAATTTACCGGATCGGCGTTTACTTCTTTACAAATTTTAAAGAATTGGTCCGGAGCTGGTTTTATGGGTATTCCTATTTTTCTTCCTTCAATCACGTCTAAATATTTTGTAAGTCCAAAATGCGCACAAATATTTTCTGCTTGATCTTGAGCTTTTGTAGTTAGTAATCCGGTTTTAACATTTTTTGAATGCAAGAATTCCAGCAATTGTTTAGAATTTTTATATAAGCTTGATTCATCAATAAAATCAAAGTAAAGTTTTTTGTATTCGTCAATAAATTGCTCAACATCAGGAACATATACATTACAGCCGTCAAAAATAACTTTGAAGTGATGACCCAATAAATTGTAAAATATTTCTTTATCTACATTTGTAGAAAGATTTAACTTTTCTAAAGTTTTAACTGCCGCCTTATAAATATTTTCATGTGAATTGACGAGCGTTCCGTCTAAATCAAATACAACGCATTCTATCATTGCTGCCTTTATATAATATTTTTATTAACCTACATTTTGTAAATAACTATAAATTTTACTGAAACTTAAAATCCATAAATTGTAAATCCGCCGTCAACTGCTATTGTTTGTCCGGTTATATAAGAAGACTTTTCCATACATAAAAATGCTGCCAGCGAAGCTACTTCTTCGGGTTTACCGATTCTTTTCATCGGTGTTCTTTCAATTACGGCTTTAAGATAATCTTCATCCTTCATTAAATTTTCAACTAGCGGTGTATCAATATACCAAGGCGCAATAGCGTTAACGCGTATATTTTCTTCAGCCCATTCGACCGCCAAATTTCTTGTAAGTTGAACCATTGCGGCTTTAGTCATTGCATAAGGTGAACCGGTGCGCAAGTGTGTTAATCCGGCAACCGACGTAATATTTACAACGCTTGCATATTCAGATTTTCTAAGCAATGGATAAAAAAGCCTGGAAAGTTCAAAAGCGGAAATTAAATTTGTATCAATTACTTTTTCATATTCGTCAACGGTAAATTCTATCGTTTTTTTTCGAATATTTGTTCCAACATTATTGATTAAAAAATCAATATTTTCCCAATTATCTTTTACTTCGTTTACCAATTCGTTTCTGTCATCCGCATTACTTAAATCTTTTGCTGAACTTAATGCAACGTAACCTTTTTTATTCCATTGAAATTGTTTTTCTTTCAATAAATTTTTATTCCTTGCCACAATAAAAATATCTGCGCCAAGCTTTAAAAATTCATCTGCAATAGCTAAACCAATACCTTTTGTACCTCCGGAAATGAGAGCCTTTTTACCTTGTAAATTCCATTCGCTCATTTATTCACCTCAGTAAATAATTATCCAGCAAAAGATAATACAATTTAGCTTTTATTTAAAATGAAACGCAAAGATGAATGAATTTTTATTTAAATTTACGATTGTATAAAAATTTTATATAATAAATATTTGGAGAATAGAAATGCCAGTTGTCGATTATAAGAAATATTGCCAAATGCTCGATAATGCTAAAAAAAATAAATTTGCGTATCCGGCAATTAATGTTGTTTCCGAATCTTCCGCAAATTCAGTTTTACAAGCTTTGGCTGAAACTAAATCTGACGGAATAATTCAAATTAGCACAGGCGGCGGTGAGTTTGCTTCCGGTTTAGCCGTTAAAAATGCCGCTTTAGGCGCAATTTCAATTGCGCGTCACGTACATTTTATTGCCGATCAATATGATATTAACGTAGCGCTTCATACTGATCATTGCCAGGCAAAAAAAGTTGACTCATTCTTAAAACCACTTATTGAAGAATCCAGAAAAAGAGTAGCGAATGGAGAAAAACCTTTATTTAATTCTCACATGTTCGACGGTTCTGAGCTTCCATTAAAAGAAAATATGGATATTGCCGTTGGTTTGTTAAAAGAATGTCATGAATTAGGAATAATATTGGAAGTTGAAGCAGGCGTTGTTGGCGGTGAAGAAGATGGAGTTAACAACGAAGGCGCTCCGGCTTCTAAACTTTATACAACTCCGGAAGATATGTTATACGTTTATGAAAGATTATCTCAAGTTAAAGGCGCGCGTTACATGTTTGCCGCAACATTTGGTAATGTTCATGGTGTTTATAAACCGGGTAACGTAAAATTAAAACCTGTTATTTTAAAACAAGGTCAAGATGCTGTTATCGCAAAATACGGCGAAGCCGCATCATTTGATTTGGTTTTCCACGGCGGCAGCGGTTCTTCTCTTGAAGAAATTAGAGAAACTTTGGAATACGGCGTTATTAAAATGAACGTTGATACCGATACACAATACGCATTTACTCGTCCGATTGTAGAACATATGTTCAGAAATTATGACGGCGTATTAAAAGTTGACGGCGAAGTTGGAAATAAAAAACACTATGATCCAAGAAGTTATTTGAAGAAAGCAGAAGAATCTATGAAAAATAGAGTTATTGAAGCAGTAAAAGATCTTCGCGGCGAAGGAACAACTTTAGGCAAATAAAAATATATTATTTTCTTTAACCCAATTTCCACTCGAAATTGGGTTTTTTTATTTTAAAATTTTTAATTTAAATTGACGTCAAATTAAACACAATATCTTTAATTATTTTAAAGGGAATTTATGAGTAAAATTATTCAATTTGGTGAAGACATAAAGGGTTACAATATCCGCGTTTTGAATGAAAGAGAAATAAGAGCCGCCGCGGGAATACTTTTTGTTCTTATGTTTGTTGCAATTTTAAAAGTTATCTTTACCGCTAATTTTATTTTACTGAAATACGCAATAGTAATTTTTCTTACCGATATGATAATCCGTGTTTTTATAAATCCAAAATATTCTCCAACATTAATTCTCGGAAGATGGGTAGTAAATAATCAAACTCCTGAATATGTCGGTGCTGTACAGAAAAAATTTGCTTGGAAAATTGGAATTGGCTTGGGAATAATAATGTTAGTTCTTCAGGTTATTGTAAATTCTTTCAGCCCAATTACAGGTTTAATTTGTTTTATTTGTTTAATTTTTCTTTTTTTTGAATCCGCATTTGGAATTTGTCTTGGCTGTAAATTCTATCCTATGTTCTTTAAAGACAAGGTTCAATATTGCCCGGGTGAAGTTTGCGAAATTAAAGATCGGCATGAAATTCAAAAATTAAATTATGTGCATTGGACAATTGTTTTGGGATTTATTTTATACATTGTTGCTGCTGTATTTTTATTCAATGATAATTTTAGTAAACAGCCGCATGATTTGTTTGGTGCTGAAAATACTACTGAAATTATAAAGAACTAATTCATATATAGAACGAAGTGTTTGAGTTACTTCACTTCGTTCACTTTTACAATGTTTGATTTTTTGTCATGCTGAATTGTTTCTATTCAGCCTCTGTTCTTTATTAACCGGAAACAAGTTATAGATGAATTGTTTTTGTTTTAACAGAAGAGTGTGGTTAGAGTTAAACCAAACTTACGTCAAAAACCGAGGGTCCCTTTATTTCTTCTTTTATGTTAAACTCGCGAATAATCTCTTTAATTGTTCTGATTTCCGTTTCCGCCATGTATAATCTATGCTTCAGTAAAAGAAGACCAGTAAATGCAATTGTTCGTTCCCGTTCCAAATTTATAATTTGGGTTTTAATTTCATAAGTTGAACTCTCTAAATTTTCTAATTTTATTTTCAGCTTTTGCAGAACTTCATCCTTACTTAAATGATGAAGAAGAATTAATGCAATATCAAACTTAGAACCGTCAGGATCATTTTCTTCCAAATAATTGGAAATGGTATTATTAAGCTCAAATTCTCCTTCCGCGGTTATGGAATAAATGGTTTTTTCGGGAAAATTTCCCTCCTTAATAGTTTCGCCTTTAATGAGCCCTTGTCTTTTAAGTGTATTAATTGTTGCATATACAGTCGAATCAGCAATATTGAACCATTTACGTAAATTGAGATTATTTAGCATTTTAGTAATTTCGTAAGGATTTCTTTCTTTTTCAAAAAGAACTCCTAATATTAATGTGGAAATCTTAGATAACATTTTGCCTCTCCTAATTCTTTAAAATTATAAAATAAAATACTATTCTGATAGTATTTTTTTAAATTACTATGAAATTATAGAAGTTATTAGGATATTGTCTCTTTTAATAGTTTATCATCAGAAACAAATTCTTCAAAAGCGAGATTTTCAAATTGAATATTTTCTGCAATTGCTAAATATTTATTTTCTAAAATTGCCGCTTTTTTACTGTTGATAACAATTACTTTAGTCGTTTTCCTGAGTTGTTTTTTGAAAAGTGCTTTTATATGAATATCCGCATCGGATAAGGAATAACCGACAAAAACAATTTTCTTTGCATCTCTAATTTCGCGAGACGCTTCACTGAATAACTGCGAAATTACTGGCTGATTTAATGATTTAAGATATGAGGGCGGCATTATTAAAGTTTGGAATTCTGTTTGATCTAACGGACAGAAATATTCGTATTTTTCATTATTGGGATATTTGTATCCTAAAAATTTTCCGCCGTGAAGATCAATTGTTCTATCCCAAGGTGTTAATAAAACTTGATTGCAGCAATTGCAGTATTTCCAGTTCAGGCTGCCGTGAAGTTTTAAAATTTTAATTGCAAATGGATTTAAATCTTTTTCAACCATTACTGGTTCACGCGGGTTAATCCAAAAATTGTAATCTTTAAGCTCGGATATTTTGTCATAATTCATTAAATGAATTGAATAATCTATATATCCGGATTTTTTAAACAAAATGTCGAATGATTGTTCGAGAAGAGTATCATAATTTAAAGTAATGATAGAAATATTTTTGTTGTATTTATCTACAGCCTGCCAAAATAAATTATAATGCTTGCTTTGATTGTGTGTTTTTAAGTTTACAATGTAATGAATCAGCTTAATAAGATATTCTTTTATCTCAACAATTTTATTGTGTGTATATTTTGCATTCAAACTTTCATTCTGCTGAATGAAATAATCCAAAAATCCAAAAACAGCTTCTAACTGCGGATATTGTTTTATTTTATGGTCGTATTTAAAATTATCATTAATAAATTCTAAAACAGTACTTCCAATTTTTGATTCTATTATATCTTTTTGTTTATCGGAAAGTATCATTGGAAGAATATCTTTTTGCAAAGGCACACCATCAGGCTGTGAAGCGCCGGCTCCAAATACAAAAACTACATCTCTTTGCGGTAAATAATTAAGATATTTTTGTTCGCAATTTTTCATTATTACTTTTTTAATTTAACATAAAAATAATGAATTTTTATTTTACGAAATTGTAAAATAAATTTATTACAAAAAGCACATCCGCAATACTTAACAAATTTTATAAATAAAAAAATAAATCGTTCAAATGTGTAAATTAGATTTATTTATTGATTTGAATCAACCATTCTTTCTGCTAAATTTATTAGTAATATTTCTCATTTACTTAATCATAGCTTCTATTAAATGTCAAAAGTTATTCTTGGAATTCACGGGCTAGGAAACAAACCAGCCAAAGAACTTCTTACAAAATGGTGGAAATCCGCAATTGACGAAGGCTTGCTTAATATAGGTAAAATAAATTTAGATTATGAGTTTCACCTTATTTATTGGGCTGATATATTTAATAAAAATCCATTAGATGAAAAGGAAAATAATCCAAGCAGCAAAAATTTTATTGCTGAAAAGTATTTTCCCGGAAATAAAAATTTTGTTCCAAAGAAAATTGAACTTAATTCCTTAGTCGACCAATTTTTATATGATCAGTTTGATAAAATTTTTCTTGATCCGGACTTTTCGAAAAATCACGAATTAATTTCTGAATTTATTGTTAAAAAATATTTTAAAGAGTTGGGAATTTATTATTCCGTGGATGAAAAATATAAGGACTATAGAAATATTATTATTTACAAAGTATTGGCAGAATTAAAAAAATTTGAAAATAAAGATATTTTACTGATTGCACATTCAATGGGTTCAATTATTGCCTATGATATTTTAACTTTGATTGAACCAAAATTTAAAATCAATAAATTTCTTACAATCGGCTCTCCGCTTGGACTTCCGGTAATAATTGAAAAAATTAAATCTAGTATTTCGGGAAATATTAAAACACCGGAAGGTGTAAATGATTGGATAAACTTTGCAGATGAAGAAGATAAAATTGCGATGAAATATAATTTCTCGGATATTTACGGAACAAATAAACTTGGCGTAATACCGAAATTTTTTGTTATCACAAATAATTACGAATTAAATGGAAGCCGCAATCCACATAAGTCTTACGGTTATTTACGCGCGTCAAAATTTTCGGAAATTATTTATGAATTTTTATCACAAAAAGAAAAAAGCAGGTTCCAAATTAAATTTGAGACCTTAATGAACAAGCTTCCATTTCTTAATAAAAAGTGATATTTAATTTCTCAACTCAATTCCATGAGCATGAAACGCATCCTTGCCGGATAAATGTCCGGTAATAACCATCGATTTAGAATCATCTATTCCCGGAGGCAGATTCTCGATACCAGAAACTAACATTTCCTTACTGTTTTTATCAATAACATAAAAAATATAGGAACCATCTTGTGTCCGTTGAGCGCCTTTTTCCTTAACAAATTTTACGGCAATAGGAAGCGAGGCATTGCTGTTTGGATCAAAATTGTTGAAATCGCCAAGCTCATCGCCAGTTGCAAAATAAGTGAAGTATAAAATTCCAATTATAAATAAAACAAAAATCGGTAAAATTAGTTTTTCTATTTTCTTCATATCAAAATTCGCTTTATATTAGTAAAGATTATTTAATTATAAATTTAGCCCAAATGAAATTAAATTTCAGCTAAAGAAATAAATAAATTTGAAATTAAAAAAGGGAAAAGAAAATGAAATTAAGAAAATTTTATTTGTGTATTTCTTTCTTATTTCTTCCTACAATTCTGTTTTCGCAATTAGAAAAAGTAACTGAAGGATTTCAATTTACGGAAGGACCGGTTTGGAAAGACGGTTCTATTTTATTCAGCGATATTCCTGCCAATAAAATTTATAAATGGAACACGAAAGACGGACTTTCGGTTTTTCTTGAACCTTCAGGAAATTCTAACGGTTTGGCAAATTGTAAAGACGGCAGTCTGCTTATGGCACAACATGGAAAAAGAAGATTAGCTAAATTATTGAAAGATGGAAAAGAAATTTCATTGGCAGATAATTTTTACGGTAATAAATTTAACTCACCTAACGATCTTGCCGTAAAATCCGACGGCTCAATTTTCTTTACCGATCCGCCTTACGGAATTGATCCAAAAGAAGAAGAATTGGGCTATTATGGAATTTTCAGATTGAGCAGCTCGGGCAAAATTTATGTTTTGGATAATTCATTACGAAGGCCGAACGGAATTGCGTTTTCTCCAGATGAAAAATTACTTTACGTAACCAATTCGGAGACCAATGATATTTATGTTTGGGACGTAAAAGATTCTACAATTACAAATAAAAGAATTTTTGCAAAAATGGAACCGGACGGTTTTGGCGACGGAATGAAGGTTGATAAAATGGGAAGATTGTTTATTGCCGCTACCAAAGGAATTTGGATTTATGAAAATAACGGATCTTTATTGGAATCTTTTGAAGTTCCGGGACAAACAACTAATTGCGCGTTTGGCGATGAAGACGGAAAATCGTTATATATTACATCCGGAAACGCGGTTTATAAATACCGGTCAAAATTAACAACACATGAAAAGTAAAAGATGAACAGAGAAATAAAAAAATATAAATACAATGGCGCACGTTCGCTTGTTTTATTACATGAAGAACATTTAACAAATTTTCTTAGAACTTGGCAGAAAGCTAAAAGTCTAAGCATTAAATTACCAAGGACCGATGATCCGGATTACCAATCTTTGGAAAGCCTTCTTTTTCACGTTTTAAGATCGGCGAGAGGATATATGACGTGGATCTGTGAAAAGTTGAATCTGCCTGATCCAGAGATAAATAATCCGCCAGAAATTAATGAAATTGAAAATAATTCTGAAAAATATTTAAATCATTTATTTGAAAGATGGTGTTTACCTTTAACTGAAATTGAAGAAGTTAATTTTCACAACCCCGTTTATAAATCACGTTGGGGAGTTGAATACTGTATTGACGCAATGTTAGAACATGCGGTAATGCATCCGATAAGGCATGAATTTCAGTTAAAGAACTTAATTATACAACAAAATTTAAATTAGTTTGTCCTATCCCATAAAATAGTACTTCAAATTCAGCCAATCTTTGTGCTATCCCGTTAGATCGGTCGATTTAATTTTTATTGAAATGTAATTTTACTTCAAATTTTTCAATAATTATGAGGTAAAGATGTACAAATTGATATTTCTGATATTATTAACTTCAATTTCTCTATTGTCACAAAATCAACACTCCGGAAATTTGGAAGGGAAGGTTCTTGATCAAAGTAATAAATCAGCATTAATTGGCGTAAATATTTTTATTCCGGAATCTGAATTGGGCACTATAACAAATCCGGAAGGAAAATACAAATTAGTAAACCTACCTGCGGGAACTTATACAGTATATTTCACTTATGTAGGATATAAAAAAATAACTAAAACGGATGTTATTATTCACCCAAAAAGAACCACGTATCTTAATATAGAAATGCAGACATTATCGGTCGAGCTGAATGATGTGCTTGTGGAAAGCGGATTTTTTACTGAAACCGAAAACAAACCAATTGGCACAATTAATTTCTCTTCAGAAGAAATTAGAAGAGCGCCGGGTTCTGCCGGAGATGTTAGCAGAATAATTTACGGATTGCCTTCTTTGGCTAAAGTAAACGATTCCCGAAACAGTTTAATTGTCCGCGGCGGAAGTCCGATAGAAAACAGCTTTTATATAGATAATATTGAAATTCCCAATATAAATCATTTTCCGGTAGAAGGTTCTTCAGATGGACCAATTGGAATTTTAAATGTCGATTTTATTGAAGATGTAAACTTTTATTCAGGCGGATTTTCTCCAATTTATGGCGATAAATTATCTTCAATTATGGAAATTTCATTTAAAGAAGGCGCAAAGGATAAAATTCAATCGCAATTAAATTTAAGCATGCAGGGAGTTGGCGGCGGAATGGAAGGTCCAATTTTTGACAAGGGGTCTTACATGTTTTCCGGCAGTATTTCATATTTGGATTTAATTCTAGATGAAAGTGAAACAGGCGGAGCAATTCCTCATTACGGAGACGCGCAAACAAAAATTGTTTATAATCTGAATGAAAATAATAAACTTACATTGCTCGATGTTTTTTCTTGGGATCAAATAAATTTGAAATATGAAAATGCGCTTGGAACAGATTTGACAAACATCTATGGAAAAACGGATGGGATTACAAATGCTTCGGGTATAAATTGGCAAATGATTTGGGGAAAATCCGGATATTCAAACACTTCCATTTCCCACACTTACTTTGGCTATAACAGAGATTATTCCGAAACAAAATCAAAAAATCATTTATTTACAAATAATTCTTCCGAAAACAACATTCGTATAAGAAATGTAAATTTCTTAAAGCAGAACAATTCCAATAATTTTGAGTTTGGTTTTGAAGCCAAATATAATTTCAGCAAATTTGACGTTCTATACGAACCTTGGGAAGATAATTACGGAAATCCCACTCCAAGGCTTTATGTTAATAAAGATCTTGGCACAAGTAAAATAGCTATGTTTGCTCAGCATCAATTTAATATTTCCAAACAAATAAATTTAAACTACGGTGCAAGAGTCGATTACTTTGAATATAACGACCATTTAAATTTTTCACCTCGATTATCTTTAGAATATAACTTTAATAACGGGATCAAGCTTTCCGCGAGTGCGGGAATATTTACACAAGAGATACCTGAAAATTTTCTAGTACAAAATGAAGAATTTAAAAATTTGCAAACCCCGATCTCGGATCATTTAATTTTAGGTATCAGCAAATTGCTTGGTGAATCTGCAAAGTTAAGTATTGAAGCCTATTATAAATCATATAGTAATTTTCCTATTGATCCCAATCAACCGAATATGTTTTTGTTCGATCAATCGATGATTGACGGAATTTTCTTAAACCACGAAAAATTGGTAGATGAAGGGAAAGCATTTTCCAGAGGAATTGAAATAATGATACAAAAGAAATTGGCGCAAGATATTTACGGAATGACAAGTGTTTCATACTCCAAAACAAAATATAAAGATTTAGAAAATGTTTGGCGCGATAGAATTTATGATAATGTTTTTAATTTTAATATTGAAGGCGGTTACATTCCAAATGACGAATGGGAATTTAAATTACGATGGATTTTTGCCGGCGGCGCTCCTTATACACCATTTGATCTCGAAAGATCTGCTCAATTAAACAGAGGAATTTGGGATACTGAAAATATAAACGGAAAAAGATTGCCGGATTATCATTCATTGAATATCAGGGTAGATAAAAGATTTTATTTTTCCGGTTCAAGTTTAATTGTTTACCTTAGCGTATGGAACGCTTACGGTAGAGAAAATATTGCGTTTTACGATTGGAACGAACAAACGAAAAAAGTTACCGCTCAAAAACAATGGAGCACCTTACCGGTTGTCGGAATTGATTATAAATTCTAACTAAAACTTAAGAGACGGCTAAAAACCGTCTCTTTTTACATAAAAAACAATCTTAAAACCTATCTTAATATTAACTGAACAAAATTTTTATGTTTTATAATATTTAATATCATGTGTTTTTTTTCTAATAGTAATTAAATTATTCCATAATTTTTAAATTGAATTTTTTCTTTTCAGAGGGATAATTGAAAAAAACTAATAAAAACAAATCCGATTTTTCTAAACAAAAGAAAAATTTGATTCAGAACAAAACCGAGATTAAAACAAAGTCAAATTTGAAAATCAATAAATCGAAGAATTGGTTTTATGTAATTTTGATTTTAATTCCAATTTTGTTTTTTGTACTTATAGAATTTTCATTAAGAATTTTTAATTATGGCTATGATCAATCTCAATGGATTGAAATTGGAAATGATAAACTGGTAATTAATCCCGATTTTGGTAAAAGATATTTTAATAATATTAACTTTGTTCCTCAAACTTCCGACGACTACTTTGATAAAGTAAAAAAAAGCAATTCATTTAGAGTTTTTGTTTTGGGCGCCAGCAGCGCCGCTGGTTTTCCTTATATGCCGATGGGTGCATTTTCAAAATATATTAAAAAAAGATTGGAATTGGTTTATCCCTCAAGTACAATTGAAGTAATAAACATAAGTATGACCGCCGTTAATACTTATACACTGCTTGATCTCATTCCCGGAGTTTTAGATAAAGATCCCGATTTAATTTTAATTTATGCCGGTCATAATGAATTTTACGGAGCTTTGGGAGTAGGTTCTGTCGAGTCGTTAGGTTCTTCCGAATTGTTAAAGAAAATGATATTGTATCTTAATAATTATAAAATTACTCAACTCATAAAAAACTCACTTTCTGGAATTTTATCAATTTTCTCCCAAAAAGAAACTCTTGAAAAATCGCACACTTTGATGTCAAAAATGGCGAAAGAAAAATCAATTCCATTAAATTCCGAAAACTTTAATAAAGGCGTAGAGCAATTTTCTAATAATTTATCTGAAATTTTAGATAAGGTAAAAGGTAAAAATGTACCGGTAATTGTCGGCAGACTTGTTAGCAATTTAAAAGATCAAGTACCGTTTGAATCCGCGAAATCCGAAAATTCAGAAACTGCTATTGAGGTTTATAAAGCCGCGCAAAAGGAATACGAAAATTCCAATTATAGTAAAGCCGATTCACTTTTTAAACTTGCGAAAGATTTGGACGCTTTAAGATTTAGAGCGCCGGAAAAATTCAACCAAGTAATAAATTCAATTGCTAAACAGTATAATACAGCTATAGCTCCTGTCGATTCATTATTTTCTTTCAATAGTGAAAACCGAATTATTGGAAATAACTTAATGGTGGATCATTTACATCCGAATGTTGAAGGTTACATGCTGATTGGAAAAGCATTTTATGAAACAATGCAGAAAATGAATTATCTTCCGAAAAATGAAAATCCGCAAATCCAATTTGCAAAGCAGGATAGTACAACAAGAGCAAATTTTGTTTTTACAAAACTTGATTCAATAATAGGAAACAATATTGTAGAGCTGCTTAAAAACGATTGGCCATTCACAAAAATTAAAACGGCAAAATCAAATGAAGAAATTTTAAATCCAAAAAATTATGTCGATTCAATTTCTTTACAATATATCGAAAACAAAATTTCTTACGCGGATGCTTATCTTGAAGCCGCTACAATTAATTTGCGCAGGGATAATATTGAAGAATATTTAAAGTATATGAACATTCTGATCTATAAATATCCAGGATTGAAAGATATTAAAACCGCAATAAAATATTTTTACGAACAGCGAAAAGTCGATCCAAAAGATTATACAAATAAAAGATTGGGTAAAATCTCAATTCTTAATAAAGAATATGAAAAAGCAATTCAATATTTAAATGAAAGTCTTAAGCTAAATCCAATTGATGACGAGGTATTATATAATTTGGCATTTGCTTATGCCGAAATTAAAAACTATAACTCCGCAAATGAATTTGTTAAAAAATGTTTGCAAATAAATCCATTGAATAAAAATGGTTTAAAATTGCAAAGCCGGTTGAACAAAAATTAAAATTTTATTTTAATGGATATTATTAAAATCCAGATTTAGTTTTAGTTTGGTTTATTTTTATACTGTAATGGAGTTATTCCGGTGAATTTTTTAAATGCGGAATAATACGCCGACTTTGAAGAAAATCCGGCATTTAAACCATGCGCAAGTAAATTAAATTTATTTTCTTTGTCTTCATCAATTATTTTTTTTACTTCTTCCACTCTATAACTGTTTATAAAATCATAAAAGTTTTTTTCTAATTTCATGTTAATAATTTCGGAAAGATTGTGAGTTGAGATTCCGACTTTTTCCGCAAGATTATATAGACTAAGTCTTGTATCCAAATACGGTTTTTCATTTTGCATAATATCAATCAACTTCTTTAAGTATTCATCGGCTTTAAGCTCCGTAAGTCCCGATTTTTTATATTGATCAGATTCATCGTTTATCGTAATAGTTTCCGGTTGTCTATAGCTTTTGATCGCAAAGGTATATAAGAATATAGAAATAGTTATATAGATCAGCAAATTTGACTGAAAAGAATCGCCGTATATAATTCCAAGCAAATAAGTAAAAATAACTATTGTCCAAATTACAACTGTTCCATAAACCAAGTACAAGAGCCAGCTTAAATCTATTTTTTCAATATTGGAAAATTTATTCCTTAAATTTTTGTTATAGTCAACGGTTACAATTACTGTTAATACCATATAAAAAATTCCAACAAACGGGATTAAAGAGCCGACTATAGCAATATGCCAAGGAGGTTTCTTTGAAAAATCCAACATACTCATTTGGTATTCGGGACTTTCAAAATAGAAAAATAAAAGTCCATAAATTTGTGTTAAAATAAACGGAATGAAATGAATAATATTTTTCCACTTGAATTGTTCTTGTTTATGGATTAAAAAAATTACATAAAGATAAATTAAAGGACCATACAAATAAGGAAACGAGTTGTTTAATCCCATAAACCACGGTAAATATTTGATGTATCCGGTTAGATAAAAAATTCCGCCTAAAAGATCAACAGCAAAAACCAACATAGTAGCGGCTAAAAATTTATTGGCAAATTTATTTTCTTTTTTCTTCCACAGAATAAAAAAAAGAAAAATTGCTTGAGAAACCCCGATCGCAAATATATATGTTATAATGTTTTTATATTCTAGCATTGAATTAAGCTTTGTGATTAAAAGATATTAATTTTTATTTAACAAATTGTCAGCCGCCATAGCAAGCATTATAAAATCAGTTGTTCCGCCGCCCATAACGTATTCAGTTTGCTGCCAAAAAAACGGCCAAGTTTTTAACTCGGGTAAATCTGGTCTAATTAAAGCCGTTCCGCTAGCGGAACCGCCGGGAATATATGACCAATCGGCTCTATTTACTCCATAAGCAACAATAAGAGATTTTGATCCAACTCCGGAAATAAAAGAAGCTGTATTTTCTCCCGGATGACAACCAAGAATAAAATTCAGCGCATTGAATACATATTCGTTGTCAATAATTTCGGGAAAGCCAATATGCATCATTAGTAAGTTAACTCCAAATTCTTGAATTCCCCAGCCGGCTCCCCAAATATACGGTTGGTAAGGAACTCCATACGGATTTTGTTTCTGCATTTCAACAACTTGATCAAAGCTTTTTTTAACAGAAATTTTAATTTTCTCATTGAATTCATAATTGTTTGAAGCTTTTACAAAACGACCCAAAACCATGCCATAAGCTCCAAGTCCATTTGCAACTATATTGGAATTGCTAAAAATAAAATCTGAATATTTTTTATTTTGAGTCGTAAGAAAAATTTCTGCGGCTGCGTTTATTTTAAATTCCGGTTTGAAATCTTTGTTAACATCAAACAAAGTTTCGGCAATTTTTATACATTTTTTGCTAAGTTCAGAATTATAATCTTTTAATGCTCTGCTGGCCGCCGCAAGATGCTGTGCAACCTGCAGTTCTCTATATGGATTTTCTTCGGTAAATATCCAGCGGTCATCTTCCTTTAACGGAAGATTCAAGATAGGATCATTTTTATCTTCTGCATATTTAATATTATCCGTCATTGTCGATCCGTCACCAAGCAATACATATTGCTGTAGTGTTGGACAAATAATTCCCCTGTATAATCTTCCAAGTGATTCATATCCTCCGATTATTGATAAAACTCCATGCTCAATTTGCTGAAGTATATCGGGCTTTCCATCCGGTTTATGAATTTCAACTGTTCTGGTAGTTTGATCTATTGTTGTTTCATCAATGTTGCTTTTAAATAGTTCGTATATTAGTGCAAGTCCATACACTGTTTCTGATTGCGATTCGACTCTAAGATCATAATCTCCGGCATCATGCCAGCCGCCGATGTTTAAACCGGGAACGTTTTCTCCGGAATGAAATTCTGTTAATGTAGAATTACCTTGAAGATATCCGTCAAAATGATTTAGGTTAATCGGAGCCATTCTTGCGTCGTCCATATGACATAAGCCGTGCCATGTTCGATACTTTTCAATAATTTTCATATGACACATTTGTACGGGCAAAAAATATTCTATTGTAGGCTGCCATATATATTTAGAAAAAACATCGTGTTTAATTTCAAATCTATTTGAAGAAACATTTCCGTATTTAATTATATAGATTCCTTCTTCTTTTACATCGCTGAAATCAAATCGCAGGTATTTATATCTTAGAAAATTTCCCCAAATATTTGGTTTTTCAACTTGCTTTATTACCTTTTCCCCATCAATATCAACCTTTATCAATTGAATGTTTTCTGTATTCTCTGTCTGCTTATCCAATTCAACAACGGCGAACTTTACTTGATTTGGGTGATATCCAACTTGTGATATTTGAATAACAGGTTTGTATTTCCAATTTAAATCATAACTTGGCGTAATCAACCACTCAATTACGTTTTCAGTTTCATTTGGCGCAATAACCGATCTAATAATGAACCATCCGTTGTTATGCAAACCTCTGCCGTCAAAAAGTTGAATTTTATTTTTATCACTTTTAATTTTTAATTGTTTCTCATTTATACCGGGCGCAATTAAAAGTTCAATTCCTTCTGCCATTTTATCAATTTGTAAATTATCATTGCCATCAAAATTAAATGGTCCGTTCGGCTGCTGCGGAAATATTCCGGTTGTTTTATCAATTATAAAATGTTCGCCAAAATAAATTCCCGGAAAAAGTTCTAAATTAAAACCTACTTTTCCTACCCATTCTTTTGGCAATGGTTTTTCTAAATCTACAGTTAATTTAATTTGATCTCCGATCGCTTCCGTTCGTACAAAATATTTGAATTGCAGATCGGGATAATTAACGGGATTAAATCCTTTTTTATCTTTGGTTGAATCTGGATACCATAATTCGGCGCTTATGATTCCATTTTCTTTATCAACAATTCTTTTACCTAATTTTGGAACGGGTGACCATTGTCCCGGTGTCGGTTCTAACCTTATATCTCCATTTGCCGCGATTCTATTTCCAAACTGAACAATTGACAATCCGCCTTGGTGCCCTTCGGGATAAAAATCGCTAAACATCATGATGTTCAAACTTGGTATTTCGTAATATTCAAGCTCATTGATTTTTAATTTTGCTTCTTGTGAATATATTTGAGGAAATGTAGCAAATAGAAAAAAGATAATAAATTTTGAATTCGGCATTTAATTCTCATTAAGTTTTGTATTTAAATATCGCTAAGATAATTTCATTTAGTTTTTTCTATTTTCCAAAAATTATTATATATCAGGTTTTTAATCGATATAAAACTAATTAAAAATTTAACATCCTATTAAAGTTTTTACAATAATTCATTTAAATGCGTTTGCAAATAATCAACCTAAATTTTTAAAAGGATTTATATATTTATCAATAAGAAAATTATTATTAATATTTTCCTTGGTTATCGGGACAAATCAAAATGAAAGCGGTTTTTCTTACAGATATTAAAAAATTTGAAACGCAAGAAATTTCCATGCCTGTGCTGATAAACGATGACGATGTTCTGATAAAAATAAAAATGGTCGGCGTTTGCGGTTCTGATATTCATTATTATAAAACCGGAAGAATAGGCTCACAAATTGTTGAGTTCCCATTTATAACCGGACATGAAGCCGCCGGAATTGTTGAAAAAGTTGGAAGCAAAGTAAAGAAATTAAAACATGGACAAAGAATCGCGATTGATCCTGCGGTATACTGCGGCAATTGTGATCAATGTCTTTCAGGCAGAGAAAATACTTGTAGAAAACTTGTTTTTATGGGCGCTCCAAAACAAAAAGAAGGGGCAATGTGCAATTATGTGATTTTAAAGGAACATAATTGTTTTCCAATTAATGATAATATGACTTTTGAACAAGCGGTAATTACAGAACCCTTGGCAATTGGAATTTATGCAGTTAATAAATCAAAACCAAATCCGAAAGATAATATTGCGATTCTTGGCGTTGGTCCAATTGGAATGTCAGTATTTCATTATCTTAGAACAAAAGAAATTGGTGATGTCTTTGTTACAGATAGAATAAATGAACGATTAGAATTTTCAAAACAGCTGAATCCAAAATATACCGGAAATCCAAGTAAAGCAAATGTTGTTGAAGAAATTAAACTTCTGCAGCCTTTAGAAATGGATGTTGTATATGAATGCAGCGGTGATCCGGAAGCTTATAAACACGCAATTGAATTGTTAAAACCGGGCGGGCTTTTTGTAATATTAGGAATTCCCGAAGTAGATGAAATTGCTTTACCGATTCACGAATTAAGAAGAAAAGAAATTACAATTTTAAATATACGCCGCCAATTAAACTGTACTCAAAAAGCAATTGATCTTTTATCATCCGGTAGAATAAATATGGATAAATTAGTGACGCATCATTTTAAAATGGAAGAAACAAATGAAGCATTTGAATTAGTATCAAATTACAGAGACGGAGTTATGAAAGCAATGATAATTATAGAGTAAATTTGGCATGCTACACTATAAAAACTAATTCAGTTTCAGTAAATGTAAATATAATTCATAAAATTAATCGCAATAGTTAAAAATTGACAGGCTGCATAAATTGGTTTCTAATTCTTACAATTTCTAAACATTCAATAATATTTTTATAAAGATAAATGTGAATTAACTAAATATGCAGAAAATCTTTTTTGTAAATGAAACTAATTTACCATTGGGTTACGAAGAAAGACTCCATAATAATATGCGTTTTGGATTGTTCGTTCCGCCAAACTACAGCACAAAAACTAAATATCCGCTTATTTTGGTTTTACATGGAAAACTAGACACTACCTCATGGAATTTACCTTGGTATAATGAGCCGATTATTTCTATTGATCCATGCATAGTTGTTACTCCAAAAACAACAAATCCAAATATGGCTTGGGGAAACAGCAATAATGAAAAGCACACAACTGAAATGTTAAACGTTTTTGAAATTCTAAATTTATTGCGTAAAGAATTTAACATTGACGAAAACAGATTTTATGTTCACGGTGCTTCAATGGGCGGATTTGGTGTATTTAATTTACTTGTAAAAGAACCTAAAATGTTTACTGCCGCAATTGCCGTTTGCGGCGGCGGTTTGCCATCCACGGCAAATATTTTAAAGGAAACTCCATTGTGGATATTTCACGGAGATGCCGATCCGATAATTTCAGTTGAACAATCTAGAAACATATATAATGCAATTTTACTTGCGGGCGGTACTAAAGTAAGATACACGGAATATCCAAATGTCGGTCATGATTCGTGGATTAACGCATGGAATGAATCTACTATTCTAAATTGGCTTTTAGTCCAAAGAAAAAATCATAATTTATGTATTCCAAAACCACCAAAAAATATTGAACATGAATTTGTAGACAATGATTTAATTAAATTAACTTGGGATCCTTCTAAAAGTAAAAATATTTGGTATTATAAAATTTTTTGCAATGGTTATAAAATATCGGAATCGGACGGAACAAATAATTCTGTTATAGTTGAAAGCAAGTCGCAAAATTTTGTTTTATCTATAACTGCTGTAAATTATTTTTTCGAAGAATCCAAAAAGATTGAAATACAAATCTCAAGAAAAATTGCATAGAAATAATAATTATATTGGTGATAAACGAGATTTAAATATCCGTAACCAATTATTTTAAATTACGATTTATATTTATATTTACCTTTAAACTAAAAATAACTCCGAAAATTTTTACCAGGCAAATAATGATAAAAGCAATAATTTTTGATATGGACGGTCTATTAATAAATTCCGAACCGGTTTGGTTTAAAGCAAAAGTAAATCTGATGAAATCAATAAATCTTGAATGGACTCACGAAGACCAAACTTCAACTATGGGTGTACCGACAAAATTTTGGATCGATTATATATTCAATAAAGTAAACGGCGTATTATCAAAAGAAGAAATTCTTCACGGCGTGACAGATAGAATGAAAAATTTATATCGAAATGGTGAAATTGAACTTATGCCCGGCGCTTTGGACGCGTTAAATATCGCAAAACAAAAATATAAAGTCGGATTGGCGACCGGCTCTTATAAAGAATTAATGGAAATAATTCTTGAAGTAAATAATTGGGAAAAATATTTCGAAGTTATTTTATCAAGTGACGATCTGCAAAGGGGAAAGCCTTTTCCGGATATTTATATTGAAGTAATGAAAAGATTAAATGCCGAGCCGAAAGAAACCGTAATATTGGAAGATTCGCGCGATGGAATAAGATCTGGTGTATCATCCGGCGCAAACGTAATTGCTGTTCCAAGCAAAGAAGTTGAAGTTCCAAAAGAAGTATTGAATTCAGCGGCATTTGTTATTGACTCTCTCGAAGATTTTCCTGATATTTTAAATAAACTCAACTCCAAATAAATATTATACTCGAGGAAAAATGTCAGATGAATTTAGATTTATCCCTTTAAACTCAGAATTTATTAAAACTGATGAAGAACTTTTAAAAATCGGCGGTAAATTTTTTTCATCTCTTGAAAAATTGGGAGGCATAAGATCAACAGCAAAAAATATAAACGATAAAATCCCTTTGGTTTATTTTATAATTACCGGCGGCACAGAAAAATTGTTTTTAAACTTGTTAAAGAAAAAAAAGACTTTTATTAAAAACGAACCCATATTTTTAGTCGCTCATCCAACACATAATTCACTACCTGCTTGTTTAGAAATTTTAGCTAAACTTCAGCAAAATGGATTAACCGGAAGGATTTTTTATTTTAATGATCATAACGATAAAAAGAGCTTAAAAAAATTAATTAAATCGGTAAAACACTTACATGTAAATGATTATTTATCAAACGCAAAAATTGGATTAATTGGAAAACCTTCAGATTGGCTTATTGCCAGTAGTCCAAGTGAAAATATAGTGAAAAATAGTTGGGGACCTAAAGTTATCCCAATAACAATGGAAGAAGTAACAGATTCACTTGAGAATATTTCTGAATCGGATTTAAATAATTATTTTAACTCTCTTTCGGAAAATGCACAATCAATCGCCGAACCAACAAAAATTGATATTCAAAATAATGTTAAGATTTATTTGGTATTAAAAGCTCTTGTGGAAAAATATAAATTAGACGCGCTAACAATTCGCTGTTTTGATTTAGTTCTTAATATAAAAACAACCGGCTGTTTTGGATTATCTCAATTAAATGATGACGGTTATATTGCCGGATGTGAAGGCGATTTGGTTAGTACTGTCGCGATGTTATGGACAAATAAATTATTAAACCAAATCCCTTGGATGGCAAACCCCGTTCAATTGGATGAAGAGCAAAATTCATTGTGGCTCGCGCATTGTACGGTTCCAAGAAGCATAGTAAAAAATTATAATTTGAGATCACATTTTGAATCCGGAATTGGAGTGGGGATTCAAGGAACTTTGGAAAACGAAAAAGTGACTCTGCTTCGTATCGGCGGAAAAAGAATGGAAAAAATATGGATTGCCGAAGGTAAGATCATTCAGTCCGGAAATTCTGAACATTTGTGCAGAACTCAAGTGGAAATAAAATTATCAAGAGGTAAAGTTGCTGACCTTTTAAGCAATCCGCTTGGCAATCATTTAATTTTGCTCAAAGGTCATCACAGCAAAATTCTGTATAATTATTGGTCTCTATATATTAAATAATTGATCAAAAACATTTTTCATTATTTAGTAAATTGACTTCAATATAATTCTAAAACAAGAAAGGAATTTTATGAAAGGCTTAAAATTATTATCGTGGAATGTAAACGGAATTCGTGCTGTTGCAAAAAAAGGATTCCATGAATGGTTATTAAATGAAAATCCCGATATACTTTGCATACAAGAAACGAAAGCCTGGGAAGAACAGCTTGATGATTCTTTAACCAAAATTAATGGATATGAGTCATTTTTTTGTCAAGGTGTTAAAAAGGGATACAGCGGCACTGCAATTTATACAAAAGTAAAACCTATTAGCGTTGAAAGAGGATTCGGAATTCCCGAGTTTGACTGTGAAGGAAGGATTTTAATTGCCGAATACAAAGATTTTACGCTTTATAATATCTATTATCCAAATGGAAAAAAAGACGCTGTACGCTTGAAATATAAAATGGATTTTTATGAAGCATTTCAATCACATGCCGTTGATCTATTGAAAAAAGGAAAAAAAATTATAATCTGCGGCGATGTAAATACCGCGCATAAAGAAATTGACTTAGCCAGACCAAAAGAAAATTCAAATGTTTCAGGATTCTTGCCGGAAGAAAGAGCTTGGATTGATAGATTTTTGGGAGAAGGATTTATTGATTCGCTACGTATGTTTAATGACAAGCCGGAAGTTTATACTTGGTGGGATCAAGTAACAAGAGCGCGCGAACGTAATGTCGGCTGGAGAATTGATTATTTTTACATCAGTGAAAATTTAAAGAAAAATTTAAAAAATGCATTCGTGTTGCCGGATGTTATGGGTTCAGACCACTGTCCTGTCGGTATAGAATTGAAATTTTAGTTCAAATTATTTTCAAGATTTAATTGTTTCAATCGAGGTTTTGTGTCAGTGTGGTGAAGAAAGAGAATTACCGATAAGTCGCTAAGGCACAAAGTTTTATTTATAGTTAATTCAGATAATTTGATGCTAGTTCAAAAATATTATTAAAGTTGATATTTACAATTTCTCTTTGTTCTTTATCTGCCGGGAAGGGAATTTCATGTGAATATGAATATGGAAAATCCGTGATCATTGTTCTTATTGGGATTTTTTTGTTTGAACCATTTAAAGTATTTATAACGGATTCCGGGGGTACGACTTTATCTTTTATTAATGAAACCGCAAATATCCTGTCTTTCAACTCCAGCAATCTTTCTTCTCTTATATTTCTTAATCCATATTGTGATAATAGACTTTTGAAATATTTTATTTCGGGCAGCGATGTTCTTTCAATTTTTCCGTTATTCAAATAATCATCAAAAACTTTAAAGAAAATGCTCATTGAATTGTATGCTTCACTGTCTAAAATTGCTTTTGCCACCGGAAACATAATATCGAAAGTCGGTCCCCCGCAGAACATAAACAGCTTAGATTTTTCAAAAAATTTATTCGGGTTTGACATTAACAAAACTTCTGCTAATAATGCTCCAATTGAATACCCGAAAAAATCAATAGAGCAATCATCATAAATATATTTGTTTTCGCCGTTTCTAATTTCCTCAATTAATTTTGTTACATCAGAAAAAGTTTGAAAACCAGAGGTAAAAAATCTTGAAGGATTGCTGTGAAGCCTTGTACTTAATGCGGCATTTGCAAACGTTGAGTTTTGAATTCCATTGAATTTTTTTATTCTAATGTCCGACATTTTTTTCATTAGTCTGGGATTGCTCCAGCTCAACGGAGCCCTGTTCATATGAAACGCAATTGGAAAAAGAATTACTGCTTTTCCGGTTTGTTTATTTAAGTTAAGCGCCCAAGGAAGATATTTATCCCAAATTCTTTCATTTAAACCGTGAAATAAAAATATTACGTCTTTGGCTCTTTTAATCGAATTGTTTTTAATAATTATGTAATTAAATTTATTATTTTCTTCAATCTTTCTATCGTCCGAATATTTGAACATTTCGTTTACAAAATCATTTTCATCCGAAATATTATTATTGGCAAAGTTAAACTCATTGCTGACATTTGATAAAAAAGGCTGGTTATAAAGTGTCGCAAAAAACTCACTCAATTTTATTTCAGAATTATTAATATTGAATAAATTTTTCAGATAAATATTTTGTTCAAAATAGTCCAACTATATCTCAATTTTATCGTTTGAAATTTTACGTTTTGTGTTTTTCACTTTAATTGACTGAATTTCTTTCTGCTTTGTTTTGAGCAAATTTTCCCATCTGGAAATTCCCTCTTTAAGCATGTTCATTTTGGAAAAAAGCTGAACGATCGCACCGCTCATGGCATCAAGGCGTTCTTGTGTTTCTTTTTGAGTATAATGATTTAAATCGTTGCTAATTAATAGAAAATCTCTAAAATAATCTGATATTGTTTTTATTTCTTCTAATGAATAATTAAACAGCTGAAGATCTTTTATCAATTTACACATATAGATATACGTCTGCGAGTAAAGTCTGAATCCGCCTGAACTTCTCATTTCAGATTCGATAATTCCTTTTTCTTCCCAATGTTTAATTGTTCTGGGACTAACACCAGCTTGATCGGCAAGGCTGCTGATGGTAATAAATTTCTCCATGTTCTTTTCTTCTTGCTGAAGTTTGGAATTGTTGGGGAGTCCGATTTTTTTTACGATTTTTTGCAGTTCCGGTATAGCATAACCTAAATCCGTTAAAGATTTAAGCATGTTAACTTGTTCTACCGAAACTTTTGTGTAGAAAGCGGTTTTGTCTTCTGTAAATCCGGCCGGTTTTAATAAATTGTTCGTCTCAAATTCATGAAGAACTTTATCCGTTATGCCGGTTTCTTTAATAAAATCTTTTCTAAAGAATATACTATTCATTGTACCTTAACGTTATTATTAAACAAACCTATACGTTTACGTACACGAATATAATTTAAAAATGATTTGTTTGCAATTACTATTTGTAAACTTTGTTCAAAATTTAAATGCTATTTCAGCAAAATCATTTTTTTTACATCACTAAAATTTCCCGCGGATATTTTATAAAAATATGTTCCGCTCGGCAAATTTTCCGCATTGAACACAATTTCATAATTTCCGGGTTTCTGAACTCTGTTTACTAAAGCTTTTACTTCTCTTCCAAGAATATCATAAATTTTTAAGCTTACGTTTACAGCATTAAGTTTTTGGACAAATGGAATTTGATATTTTATAACCGTAACCGGATTGAACGGATTAGGATAATTCTGTTCCAATTTAAATATTGACGGTAATTCTTTTTCAGATACGATATTTGTTATCGGGTTAAACATAATTGAGTTTGACCATTCACTCCATTTAAGATTATGGTCTCTATATTTTACTCTGTAGTAATAATTTTTATTTTGATCTAGTGCCGAAGTTCTTATTGAAATTTTTGTCAGATCGATATTTTTATTTCTGTCAATAGGATTAAAAAATTCATCAACTTCATAGATGTCTTTCCAATTTACCATAGAATCGAGATTAATTAAACTGAAGTTCTCATCTTCTGCAATTTGAATTCGCGCTGTCATTAAAGAATCGATTCCTTCGTATTGAGAGGTATTAAAAATTATATTTTCTTCATTAGAATTCGGTAAATTTGCAATAGGTTTAGCCGGTTCAGGCTGATTCTTTTTCTTGTACCAATGATCAAGCTTTACAGTGTTTAATGGTTTGCTTGAATTTCCCAAGCTATATAATGAAGCTTCATAAGTTTTATTTTCTACATCAATTTCCATTAATTGGAAAAAGTAATGATCATGAGTAATATGAATATTCGGATAATCGTTGTTTACATAAACTCCCCATCTATCGGTTGGTCCGCCGCCGCCGCCGCTGCATATAACTCTAAAATCTCCCTGTTCATTGTTCGATTCATAAGTTCCTCTTTCAAAACCATGAGTATGTCCGTAAGAATGCTGAATAACTTTTGAATATTTTTTAAGAAGCGGATAAATTTGCGTTTTAATATATCCGGGACCTGCATCAAAATTTTCACCTTCGCCCCATAATTCGGTTATAGCAAAATGATGCGAAATTATGAAAACAAAATTTATTGTAGAATCATTTTCGGCAGCTTTTAATTGATTTTCCAGCCAGCTTTTTTGCGTTCCCCCTAATGTTGGAACAATATTTGTGTTTAAGCCAATGAACAATGTGCCGCCTGCCTTAAATGACCAAAATCTTTCATTTATTCCGGCAATTGTGGGATACGCTGAAATATCATCATATTTCATATAATTATAATAAATTTGATTTTCGCCTTCATGGTTCCCGGTTACAGTTACAAATGGAATGTTAGATGAAAGTTGAGACATTGGCGCAAAATATTCTTCGGTATATTGTGTAATACTATTTCCGCTTACAACAAGATCCCCGCAATGTAAAACAAAATTTATATTGTTCTGTACATCTTCTCCGTATAGTTCTTCTATTTTTTTACGCGATTCCTTCAAAACCTTCATAGCCATTGTAGTATCGGAGGCATGCGTGTCGCTGAACATAAGAAATCTTATTTTACCTTTATAATTTTCATCGGGAAGTGTTTTAAATGAATATATTTTAGATTCGCCGCTTCCGCTTATTGCTTTATAAAAATATTCAGTATTTGGAATTAGATCTGTTAATTTAACGGTATGCCATCTATAAGGAGCCGTAATTATTTCACTGGTTCCGTTTGTTGTTTGTCCCAAAGCCTGTGTTGTACCGTAATTTACTTGTGTAATATTGCTCAGCGAATCATGCCAGCAAACGTATATTGAGTTTGGCTGAGGTGTCTGCAAATAAGGAACTAAAATTAATTGCTGCGGAGCGTTATAATTTAGTTTATGTCCAAATCCTCCCAGACTTGCTGCTTCATAATCAGAAAAAGCTTTATCCCAAATTGCGATTTCCGCGCAATAAATTTCATTATCTTCAGCATCATTATCACCAAAGAATAAAATTTTATCAGCTAAACTAAATCTATCGTCAACAGCTTGGAAGGTTCCTACGTTCATTAAATTTCCATCGAGAAAATATTTATACTGCACTCCATTTTTTACAGAAATTACAAGCCTGTACCACTCATTTGCTTTAACTGCATATTGCGAATATCCGGTTGCGGCAACGCCTATGTTTCCGCTTGGATTTATGAAACAATCGCCGTCATCATTGTTAAGTTCATTCAGCTGAAAAAAAGTATGCCATACATTAACTATAGGAATTTTAAAATCAATTTGAATCGTGTATTCGTTAACTTTATTTCCGCCGCCATTCGCCGAAATACCATGCTCTGCGGTTAAATAACTTCCTACGTCAATTTTAATTGCTTTATTATCTTCTGTTGGCCCTGTAACGGAGTTTATTGATCCGGTTACAGATAAATTATTTCCTAGCGTTGCTTCGATTAGATTATTTTGGTTTTCGAATTTCCACTGCCCTTTACTGGTTGGGATTTGCGCAACAAGGTTTTTAGAAAAAATTAGTAATAAAATAACAAATAAAAGTTGGAATGACTTTATCATGATTTACCCTAAAAGAAATTTAGTATTTAACTAATAATAATTTTTGTTCAATTTATAAATTTAAGAAAAAATTAAGTGTAGTACAGCTTTAGAGTTTCAAAATAAAATGTGATTTGATAAATTAATTTAAAGAAGTGTAGAATTTTACCTTATCATTTCTTCCAAGTGATTTATAAAATTCTATAATTTTTTTTAGTGCGTTTTTTGTTATAGAACTTTCTTCACCTTTAAGTTTTTTTAAAGTGTTATAACCATTTATAAGAAACCCTTCAGCTTCTAGATTTTTTGATTGTTTGAAGAGACTTAAGCCTAATTCACTTTCAGCCAATCCAATTAACCACTTATCATCTGTTTTTTTATTTTTAATTTTATTTATTTCTTTTCTAAGAATTTGTTCTGATAATTCGTATTTCTTTGTTTTATTATATAGCTCCGCCAAATTTACTACTCGAGTTGAAATATAAGATGTTCTAATATTTGAAATTTTTTCTAGCATTTTTATTGATTGCAAAATATCTTTTTCTGCTTCATCATATTTTTGTTGTTTCATTAAAGCGATTCCAATATTGCCCAATAATGCCGGTGTATATGGATGATTCTCACCTAATTTTTTGATTGTAGATTTATATGCAGCTCTATATAATTTTTCAGCTTCCTTAAATTTATTTAAGCCCATTAGTGTTCCTGCTAAACTACTTTTGCTTGCTGAAACTTCCGGATGGTCCTCATCATATAAATTTTTTCTTATCTCCAATGCTTTTCTTGCTAATGGTTCCGCCTTATTGTATTGTTCTTGATTATAATATAACCGCGACAGATGATTTAGTGTATGGGCTACATCCGGATGGTTGTTTCCAAAGATTTTAATTCTGGTTTGTAAAGCTTTTTCATAAAAAACCGCCGCTTCTTTAAATTCACCTTTATGTCTAAGCACACTTGCTAATCCGTTTTCGGCATTTGCGGTATTAGCATTAATTTCTCCATTTATTGCAATGCAAATTTTTAGTGCTTTTCTATATAATGAGTCACTTTTATCTAAATTACCTTCGTCAAATTCTAGATTTGCCCTTCCAATTAGTAAATCGGCAAATTTTGAATTTTCTTCACCAAAATTTGATTTGATAGCTTTTTCGGCTTTAAAATAATTTTCGGAAGATTTTTTAAAATCTCCTATTTCATAATAATAGCCTCCTAAACTTGAATAACATTCTCCCAATAATGAATTGTTGTCGCTTAAATTTTTTATACATTCTCTTAATGCTTGATTTAAAAGGCTTCCTGCTAAATTAAAATTCCCTTTATATCTATAAACATTGCCTAAACTTATTAATGTTTCAATATATGTTTCTTTATCAACATTATTTAATAATTTATTTTCTTTTAACTTTTTAAAAATTTCTTCTGCGGAATTATATAATCCTAAATTAGAATACACATTTCCAATTGTATTTAGCAATTGAGATTTAATTACCAATTCATCATCCAATCCTGCACTTAATTTTGCCGCACCTTCATCCAATAATTCCCTTGCGGTTATTGTTTCTCCTTTTGATTCATCGGGGTCTGAAACTAAAAATAATTCCTTAAGAAATGTTGCTATTTTTTCAGATTTCATGGCTTCTAAATTTGCTTTATCTCTCTCTTCCTTTAATTGGATAGTATAGAATAAAATCACACTGTTAATAATAAAAAACAATGAAATTGCAGTAATTGCCGCGGCTTTATGTCGAATTAAAAATTTTTTTGATATATAAGTAAACGACTCTTTTCTTGCTAAAATCGGCAGATCGTCTAAGTATCTTTCAATATCGTAAGCCAGCATTTCCACCGAGGCATATCTTCTTTCCGGTTCTTTGCGTAATGCCATTAAACAGATATTTTCTAAATCACCACTTAGGATCTTTCTTAATTTTTTTTCATTTGCATTACGATTTTCAAAAATCGCTTTTGCCGAATTGACCAAAACCGTACTTGGTTTTGCGATTGTTGTTTCACAAATTACTTTTTCAAATTCATTGTATGTTCTTGACTTAAACTCATGCGCGTTTTTACCTGTTAGAAGTTTAAATAAAATCAAACCTAATGAATAAACATCCGTAGAGACCGAAATACTGCTGTTTTTAATTTGCTCAGGAGAAGAATATTCGGGTGTTAATAAATTTATTTCCGTTTGAGTTATTGTCGGCAAATCGATGTTTGCGCTTTCGGCGCTTAATACTTTTGAAATCCCAAAATCCAATAATTTTATCGAACCGTCTTTTTGGATAAGTATATTGCTTGGTTTTAAATCTCTATGGATAACTAAATTATTATGTGCGTATTGAACTGTTTCACAAACCTTAATAAAAAGTTTTAGCCGTTGTTTAATATTTAATTTTTTCTGATCGCAAAACTCATCAATTGGAACACCTTCCACAAATTCCATTGTAAAAAAAGGTCTTCTATCTTCTGTTACTCCGCCATCAAAAAGTTTTGCAATATTCGGATGCTGCAATTTTGCTAAAATTTGCCGTTCATGTTGAAATCTTCTTATTATCGGAATTGTACTTAATCCGGGTTTAATAATTTTTAGCGCAACTTTTTGTTCAAAAATTCCATCGCATCTTTCCGCAAGAAACACTGTTCCCATTCCGCCACTGGCAATTTCTTCAACAAGTTTATAATTACCTATTTGCTGACCGACAAAATTTAACTTTTCGTCAACATTTATAAATTCGCTTGCTTTTTTGTTTAACAATGGATGGATAGTCTGTTCTTCATTTAGAAGAGACAGAATCTCATTTAGAAGTTTTATATCCTCACCGCATTTTGATTTTAGAAATTCTAACCTTTTAGAAGCTTCAAGTTCAATAGCTAAGGCAAATAGTTTATCAACCTTTTCCCAAAAGCCGTTCATAGGTATTTTTAGATGGATTTATTTTTTAATTCTCTGCTTAACCAAGCTCTTGCCAATCTCCAATCTTTTCTAACTGTTGGAAGCGACATACCAATAATTTCCGCTATTTCTTCATGAGTTAAACCAACAAAAAACCAATATTCAATTATTTTACTTTGTCTCTCATTTAAATTCTCTAATTTTTGTAAAGCTTTATCTAAATCAATAAGTTCTTCTGTGTTTATTGCTTTTTCTTCCGCGCCATCAATTAAGGTAAGATTTGCAGCTCCGCTCCCTCTTTTTTGCGCTGACTTGCTGTTTGCATAATTAATTAAAATCCTTCGCATTGCTTGAGATGCAATTCCAAAAAAATGTGCTTTATTCTGCCATTGTACTTTTCTTTGATCAATTAATTTAAAATATGCTTCATGAACCAAAGCCGTTGCATTTAAAGTGTGTCCCTTTCTCTCATTTCTTAATTGATTTTGAGCCATTTGCTTAAGTTCTTTGTAAACAACGGGAAGCAATGAATTAACGGCTTCTTTATTTCCGTTGGTCACTTTTATAAGCATTTCTGTTATTTCTTTAACATCATTCATTTTTTTATAAGAAAAATTATCACTTTAGTAGTTTTTCCTTGCGTATATGGTATGTAAGATAAAAATATGATGAAATATCTTATTATGAAAAACAATATAAGAAGTTTTTAAAAACGAATCAATTGAGGGAAAAATGAAATCAAAAATAATATATTTAATAACTTTACTAATTATTACCTTATTTTTAACTTCATCATGTGCTGAAGATGGACCGACAAATGTAGATCCGGAAAAAAATGCTGCTGATATTCAAGATTACATATCGAAATTAGCATATAATCCTGAAGAAATGTTGAATTATCAGGATACGGGAGGTGAAGAATCTAAAAAAGATATAGTTACTGATTCTTCAGAAACCACTTCGGATGGAAATTATACTACGGTTTGTAAAAATACCACCTATAATTTGAAGAAGAATTTTGATCAAGTTGCAATACTAAGACCCACTAACGGAATTGTATGGGCTGGAGCGTTGGTTAAAGGAAATCAATCATTGATGGATGGTGTACCAGAACCAATTGGAATTGAACGCGCGCCAATTACTATTAGTATAAATTTGCCTGGAATTGGTGCCAATGGAATACGTACAATTTCGAATCCGGCTGCATCGAATGTTCAAGCAGCAATTGATTCTTCTCTTGGGTGGTGGAATAATAATGCCTATATTGATGGTTATGTAAATGCGGCAAATTCCTCTTTCCATTTAAGTACATCATACAGTTCAAAACAATTAGCCTTAGATGTTGATTTAAATGCAGAATGGTCTTCGGGAAACGTAAGTTCACAGTTTAATTATTATAGCGATGAATCCAAAAAAGTAGTAATGGCGGTATTCAAACAAGCTTTTTATGATGTTATTTTTGATACCCCGCTTCACCAGAAAAAGTGTTTGGCGAACAAGCTTCATTAGACAGGGTTAAAAATATAGTTAACAATGACGCGGCTCCGGCTTACATAAAATCTGTTACATACGGCAGAATTATTATGTTTAGGATGGAAGCGATAAGCGCTTATACTTCTGCGGATGTTGAGGCTGCTTTTAAATATGCGGCAGGTTATTCGGTTGACGGAAGTTTAACTACAACTTATAATGAAATTTTACAGCAGTCCACGATAGATTTGGTTACAATTGGAGGCAATGCCGCAGTAGCAACTGAACCAATATCTTCAGCAAATTCAAGTAGCGCAAGTTCAATATTAGACAAAGTTCGAGGTATAATCTCTGGTGAAAACGCGGTTTATTCAAAAAGCAATCCTGGGGTGCCAATTGCTTATTCGGTTTTTTATTTAAAAGATAATTCATTGGCAAAATTAGGTTATACAACAGAATATACCGCGAAAGAATGTGTAACAACTCAAAAGTACAATACAATTGACATTTTCTTAAATAAATTTACTCCCATTAAAGATTGTGATGGCATTGAAGGTGACGGAGAGTTTAATTTTGACGTTTACATTCAAAACAGAGGTGGTGGTAACTTGCACCATTATGCCAAAACTTTAGTAAGCGGCGAGTATGCAAATTCAATTAATGCAACGTATCAAATTAAAATGGAAAAAGCACTCGGTCAAAAATTTACAATTAAGTTTGTTTGCACAGAAACAGATAAAAGCATTTTTGGTGTAGTTTATTCTGACGATAGAATGAATGGCAGATATGGTGCTACTACTTACGAATTCAATTCCTCCGGAGGATGGGGAGTTGCCGGCACCGGCGCAGTATTGCCTTCAACCAGTTCACAAAGTATAACGTTGGGAAGCGATAATTGCCAAGTAAAGTTAGATTATAGCATTTCAATTTATTAGATTTTTTTTAATGGAAATAAGAATAAATATAAATTTATATTACTTTATTAAAATTAGATTACAATTTGGATGTTAAAGTTTTGCATTACATAAATAAACAAATTGTCTTATTTTTACTAAGCCGATTTAAGCAAAAGAATCGGCTTTTTTGTCTGTCAATAATTATTTTTGAAAAGCAAAATTCAAAAGAAAGAAAACAATGTTATATAATCAAATAGAAGTAATGGCTCCCGTTGGTTCTTGGGAAGCTTTAAGCGCCGCAATAAAAGCCGGTTGCGACTCAATTTATTTTGGAGTAGAACAATTAAATATGCGCGCCCGGTCATCTATAAATTTTACGGTTGAAGATTTGGCAAAAGTTGCTGAAATATGTAAGAATAATAAAATAAAATCATACATTACACTAAACACAACTTTGTATGATCATGACATAACTTTGATGAAAAACATTATTAACGCCGCAAAACAAAATGGAATTGATTCGGTTATCGTTTCTGATCATGCTGCAATGAATTACGCGAAAAAAATTGATTACCCCGTACATATTTCAACGCAATGCAATATTAGTAATATCGATACCGTAGAATTTTATTCGGAATATGCCGATGTTATGGTTATGGCTCGAGAATTAAGTCTCCAGCAAGTCGGAATTATTGCCAGCGAAATCGAACGGCGTGAAATTAAAGGTCCTTCTGGCAACTTGGTAGAAGTTGAAGTTTTTGCTCATGGAGCTTTGTGTATGGCGGTTTCCGGAAAATGTTATTTAAGTTTACATTCACACAACTCTTCGGCAAACCGCGGAGCGTGTATTCAAAATTGCAGAAGAGAATACACGGTTATTGATAAAGAAGAAGGAATTGAATTAGACATTGATAATGAATATATAATGAGCGCGAAAGATCTGGCAACAATAGATTTTCTCGATAAGGTTTTAAATGCCGGAGTGAAAGTATTAAAAATTGAGGGTCGAGGACGCGCAGCTGATTATGTTTACACAACAGTAAAATGTTACCGGGAAGCTGTTGATTCCATTTTAGAAGGAACCTATACAAAAGAGAAAATTGAAAATTGGAAAACAAGATTGTCTACGGTTTACAACCGAGGATTTTGGGATGGATATTATCTCGGAAGAAAAATGGGTGAGTGGAGTGATGTATATGGTTCCAAAGCAACCACAAAAAAAATATATGTGGCAAAAGGTGTTAAATATTTTTCTAAAATTAAGGTCGGTGAATTTTTACTAGAGGCTCATGCGCTTAAAAAGGGCGATAAAATTATTATTACCGGACCAACAACCGGTGTTATCGAAACAACCGTTAACGAAATTAGGGTTGATGACGGAATTGTGGATGAGGTTTCTCAAGGAATAAATTTCTCAATTAAAATTGACGAAACAATAAGACCCTCCGATAGATTGTATAAGGTTGTTGCAAGTTAAACTATTGTATAATTGATTTTTAAAATCAATTTTGTTTACCTAAATGCATTGCGGAAAACTTATACAATAAGGAAAAGATTATAATAAAAATGATAACCGTTTCATATTTCAGAAATAAATGTATTGGCTGTAATGCCTGTGT
The DNA here is from genome assembly GCA_016713565.1 of Ignavibacteriota bacterium. NCBI lineage: Bacteria > Pseudomonadati > Ignavibacteriota > Ignavibacteriota bacterium. The sequence goes on along the minus strand of JADJOX010000007.1, from coordinate 1,451,180 downwards.
AGAAGCCGATCCGGACAGATGGCGGGTTTCCAAGAAAGATGGAAAATGCAATCTTATCGGCGGAAAGGAAAAAAAAGGAATTTTTACGGCTCAATTCGGAAAAGAAGAATTGCGCAAATTAGAAATCGCATCTAAGAATTGTCCCGCAAAAATTATTAAGTTTACAATTGCGTAAATTTTTATTTAGTCGATATTTTCATTTTGGGTCATACCCTGAATAAAACAATTTCATAATTTAACTTTTCATTCGGTAAGAAGATATTGTGCTTTTTTTGAGAAATTATAATGAAACAAAAAGTTGTTAACAAACAGAACAATTCGAAAATGTGCTTTGTCTGCGGTATGGAAAACAAGCTTGGATTAAAAGCATATTTCTATGAAATGGAAAATGGAGAATTGGTTGCTACATTCACTCCAAAAAGTATTCATCAAAGTTATCCGGGTCGTTTGCATGGTGAAATCGCTTCAACAATTTTAGACGAAGCAATTGGTCGCGCAATTTTAATGAAAGATGAAAATATGTGGGGCGTAACTTTAGAGCTTAATGTAAAATTTAAAAAGCCGGTTCCATATAATGAAGAGTTAAAAGTGATTTGTAAAATTACAAATGAAACTTCGCGTACTTTTGAGGGTGAAGGCAGAATAGTTTTGGCAAACGGAGATGTTGCCGTTACCGCTGATGGCAAATACTTTAAAATGCATGTAAGTAAAATTACCGATGTAGATTTTACGGTTGACCAGTGGTTTAATGTAGCCGACGAAAAAGATCCCGAAGAAATTGAAGTGTAAAGTGATAATCAGAATTTTTATATTATTTCAGTATCATGAATTATTTATTAAATGATTTTTTATTCTCTAATCTAAGTTTGAGTATGTATTGGAATATATTCACGACTTCCTAAATACTCCATATCTCTGGCTGCTATTTCTACTTTGCGGATCATTTGTCGGAATGTCGAAAACCGGCATTTCGGGTGCGGGATTAATGTTCGTGCCAATAATGGCGCAAATATTCGGCGGGAAACTTTCAGTTGGAATTGTTTTACCCATGTTAATTTTTGCCGATTTATTCGCGGTTTATTATTATCATCGGCACGCAAACTGGCGATATATTATTTTATCAATTCCGTGGGCTTTGGTTGGGGTAATTATAGCGGCAATAATTGGAAATGAAATTAATGACGCTCAGTTTAAAAATATTTTAGCAATTGTAATTTTAACAGCTATTGCTGTAATGCTTTTATTAGACTTTTATAAACCTTCAACAAAACTGCTAGATAATTGGTGGTTTGCCGCAATACTTGGTTTGGCTGGGGGATTCGCGACAATGATTGGAAACGCCGCGGGACCAATTGCTTCGCTATATCTTCTTTCCATGCGCTTGCCTAAAAACAATTATATCGGCACATCCGCTTGGTTTTTTTTAATAATAAATGTAATTAAAGTCCCTTTCCATTTATTTATTTGGAATACTATTTCATTAAAAACTTTAACAGTCGATTTAATCGCAATTCCTTCTATATTACTGGGTGTTTTTATTGGAATACATTTAGTTAAATATTTTTCAGAAAAATATTATAGATATTTTATTTTGATCAGCACAAGTTTATCGGCTTTATTTTTACTGTAATTATAATATTGAAAAATCATGCATATAGTGTAACGGTAATATTAAGAATGAACGCAAATAAAATTAAAATAAGGATTGCAAATTCAAAAGAATGGCAAAGCATAATAGATATTTATAACCAAGCGGTTTTGGAAGGTGGAAAAACCGCCGATACGGAACCTGTTACGTTAGAACAAAGAGCTGACTGGCTTAAACTTCACGAGCAAAAAAGATATCCGCTTTTTGTTGCTGAATCAGATCGTCAAGTAATTGGCTGGTGCAGTGTAAGTCCTCACCGACCCGGACGAAAAGCCTTGGAAATAACGGCTGAAATTAGTTATTACATTGATATAAATTTTAGAAATAAAGGAATTGCTTTGCGCCTTATAAAAAGAGCCATTAAAGAATCTCGGAAAAATGGTATAAAAAATTTATATGCGCTTCTATTAGAAATAAATTCACCCAGTATTAGTATTTTAAAAAAGTTTAATTTTGAAAAATGGGGTTATCTTCCAAAAGTCGCGGAAATAAATAATGAATATGTCGGTCAGTTAATTTATGGAAAACATATTTAATTTGTTCTTATTCATTTATAAATAGTAATTCAGATCATAATTTTTATCTAATTTTATTTGGTGCTTTAAATGAACAAAACATTACAATTAATTTTCATTTGTCTATTCCTTCCACAACTAATATTAATTCCGCAAAGTAAAAAAAATTCTCAATACGGATTTTTTGAATTAAACACAGACATCGGCAATACGGCATTAAAAGGTACAACCGTTTTTAACTCGACTGAAAACAAATATATTATTTCGGGTTCAGGAGAGAATATGTGGTTTGATAAAGATGAATTTCAATACGTGTGGAAAAAAGTTTCCGGCAACATTTCAATTTCAGCGGATATATCATGGATTGGAAACGGTGTTAACCCACATAGAAAAGCCGGTATTGTTATTCGTCAAAATCTTTCACCCGGTTCCGTTTATGTTGACGCCGTAATTCACGGTGACGGATTGACTTCGCTTCAATACAGAGAAAATGAAAATTCTCTTACAAAAGAAATTCAATCTAACTTTAAGGCTCCACAAAAAATTATTTTGACAAAAGCTGGCGATTATTTTTACATGACTGCAGCAAATGAAAATAATGATCTTAGATCTGCCGGAGGAAGTTGCCGGGTTAAAATCGAAGAACCTTTTTATGTTGGATTAGGAGTTTGCTCACACGATAATTCAAAATCTGAAACCGCTGTTTTTTCAAATGTGGAGATAAAAGAAATTTTGAGCAATGAAAATGGAGAAAAAATGTTAGAAAGTTCTTTAGAAATCATTGATATTGAATCTAAAAACAGAAAAGTTATTTTCTGTACTGAAAACCACATTGAAGCACCCAATTGGTTTCTTGACGGTAATTTTTTTATTTACAACAGCAATGGCTTGCTTTATAAAATTCCAATTGACGGAAGTATGTCTGAAAAAATCAATACTGGTTTTGCCGTAAATTGTAATAACGATCATGGCTTATCTCCGGATAATTCACAAATAGTAATAAGCGATCAAACCAATAACGGCAAATCACAGATTTATATATTACCGGTTGAAGGCGGAACACCAAAATTAATTACACCAAATTCGCCAAGCTATTGGCATGGTTGGTCGCCCGATGGAAAAACATTAGTTTACTGTGCTGAACGCGGTGGTAATTTTGATGTTTATTCAATTTCTGTAAACGGCGGAGATGAGGTGAGATTAACAAATACTGATGGTTTGGATGACGGTCCCGAATTTTCTCCCGACGGAAAATATATTTATTTTAATTCCATTAGAACAGGAAAAATGCAGATATGGAGAATGAACTCAAACGGAAGTGATCAAAGACAAATAACAAACGATGATTTTAATAACTGGTTTCCTCATCCATCTCCAGATGGAAAGTATATTGTTTTTCTAACATACGAGAGAAACGTAGAAGGTCACCCCGCGAATAAAGATGTTATACTTAGAATTATGTCTTTAGAAAACGGAGAAATTCAAATTTTAACAAAACTGTTTGGCGGACAAGGAACGATAAATGTGCCGTCGTGGTCACCCGATAGCAAAAAAATAGCTTTTATCAGTTATAGAGAAATTAATTAACAATAAAAACATAGAAGGAAAAAATGTCGATACGTCCATATATTTTAAGTGAATTAAATTGGAAAGAAATTAAAGAATCTGAATACATGGTTGCAATTTTACCTTGGGGAGCTACCGAAGCGCATAATTATCATCTTCCCTACTGCACTGATGTTTTTCAAAGTGAATTCATTGCCGAGGAATCCGCTAAAATAGCTTATGAAAAAGGCGCTAAAGTTATTGTTTTGCCGGCAATATCTTATGGTGTAAATACTTCACAACTCGCTATTAATCTTACGATTAATTTTAACCCATCAACTCAATTTGCAATACTTAAAGATATTGTTGATTCTCTTTCAAAACACAAAATTCAAAAATTCATTATTCTAAATGGTCATGGCGGAAATGACTTTAAACCGGCAATAAGAGAACTGCAGAATATTTTTCCTGATGTTTTTATCGGTCAAATTAATTGGTTTCAAATTTTAGATCATTCAAAATATTTTAGTCAGCCTGGCGAACATGCCGATGAAATGGAAACAAGTAATTTAATGGCAATCAAACCGGAATTGGTTTTACCATTAACAGAAGCCGGAGAAGGCAAGTTGAATAAATTTACAGTTGCCGGATTTAAAGACGGTTGGGCTTGGGCTCCAAGATTATGGCACAAAGCTACAAATGATACAGGAATTGGAAATCCAAAAAATGCCTCGGCTGAAAAGGGCAAGAAATTTTTAAATGACCTAGCTCAAAAAATAGCTCAATCATTAATTGAACTTTCGGAAGTTGATTTAAATGAGCTGTATGAAAAGTAAATTATAAGGTATCATAAAAAATAATTTTGTATTTTCTTACACAAATCACAAATATTGTAAATTTTACGAGAACAATCGATGGGCATAAAAAATAAAACTAAATTTACCATAGTATATTTTATTATTTTTAACTTTATTCTTTTAGCACAAAAACCAAACCGAACAGATGCATTAGTTTCGTTTTCAAATAACGGCGCGCCGGAAAATATAATCTTGACATGGAAGGGCAATACATCAACGACACAAGCCGTAACATGGAGAACAGACGCAAGCATAGATTCGGGCTTTGCCGAAATTGCGATTGCAGATGCTTCACCCGATTTTGTTCAAACTGCCGTAAAATATACAGCCATAACAGATACTTTGACAACCGAACACGGATTAAAATATTATCATGCGCTTAATTTTGAAAACTTAACCCAAAACACTTTATACGCTTATAGAGTCGGCTGCAAAGATCATTGGAGTGAATGGTTTCATTTTAAAACTGCCTCGTCAGGTCCCGAACCGTTTAGCTTTATTTACTTTGGAGATGCTCAAAATAATTTACTTTCGTTATGGTCACGCACTATTCGTTCGGCATATTCAGAAGCTCCAAAAGCTAAATTTATGCTGCACGCGGGTGATTTAAATAATAGAGCAAATGACGATACTGGCTGGAGAGAATGGTTTGACGCGGGCGATTGGCTTCATGCAATGGTTCCTTCCATTCCAACTCCCGGAAATCATGAATATGCCAAAGATGATAACGGAAACAGATTTTTAAGTAAATTTTGGAAACCCCAATTTACACTTCCAGAAAATGGTGTTGTCGGTTTAGAAGAGTCAAACTATTTTATAGATTATCAAAATGTTAGAATAATAAGTTTAAATTCAAATGAAAAGCAAGAAGAACAAATGAAGTGGCTTGATGATCTATTGCAAAACAATAAACAAAAATGGATTGTTGTCACATACCATCATCCATTATATTCCGGCGGAAGCGGAAGGGACAATAAAGAATTAAGAGATCTTTGGAAACCAATATTTGATAAATATAAAGTTGATATTGCTTTACAAGGCCACGATCACACCTATGCGCGCGGCAGAAATTTAACTAGCGGAGTAAACTTAAAGGATAATGGCGGCACAATGTATGTCGTTTCTGTGAGCGGTCCAAAAATGTATAAACTTACGGATGACCGCTGGATGGACAGAGCCGGTCAAAACACTCAGTTGTTCCAAATTATTAGCATTGACGGCGACAAATTAAATTACAAAGCAATTACCGTTACCGGAGAAGTTTATGATGAATTTGATTTGGTAAAACAAAAAAATAAACCAAATTTGCTGATTGATAAAAACCCTGGAACACCGGAAAAGGATTATAATTCTAAAGAATGATTTTTCTTTGTTTCATCTTATGCATAAATTTAATTTATACTTGTTCCAAATGGTAAATAAATGAAATATGTAGAAGAACAATTCGGCTGGATTATGAACGGATCTTTGCTTTTAGTAACGTTCTTAATTTTATTGCTATTTCTTTTTAAAATAGGAGATAATCCTTTGGGTGTTTTCTCCCTATTATTTGCCGTTGGTATTATACTTTTAGTTTTTCTAATGTTTTTCAAATTAAAGATCACTATTGAAGAAAAGTATATTGTTGTTTCGTTTGGAATTGGAATTGTTAAAAGTAAGTTTTTAATAGAAGATATCGCTACAATAAAAAGGGTTAAAAATCCTTGGTACCTTGGTTGGGGAATTCATTATTTTAATAACGGCATCCTTTACAATATTCAAGGATTTGAAGCTGTTGAGCTAAGTTTTAAAAGCAAAAAGAAATTGGTAAGAATCGGCGTTTCTTCAAGAAGCAAAATTTTACAAGAAATCGAAAGACGAATTATTAAAAAATCCTAAATTGCGGATATTAATTTTTATATATGCCAAAAGTGATTTTCTAACTCTATATTTAAAATATTACCATCTTCAATAACTTCATTAAATAAATTTTTAAAGCATATAAGATCTTTCCATTAAATAAAACATCAATCATTTTTATTTTTCACTTTACTGTTGACAACTTTCAAAATTTTTATTATATAGCATAATGATATCATTTTAATATCACATTTATTTTTTCTTTGGAGGAAAAAAATGAGTAAAGAAATTACAAAATCTCAAAAAAGTGGCTGGACAATATTATTTTCAAATGTTGCATTTATGTTAATTTCTATTGCAATTTTTATTTATGGAATTGTTATGTTATCTCGTTGGCATACGGATGGCGGAGGATTTGTTTTAGCTTTGGGAATTATCCTTTTTCTAATTTCTTTTCTTTTATTTTTTGGATTTTTCACCGTTGAACCTAATGAAGCAATAGTTTTAATTTTATTTGGAAAATATGTTGGAACAGAAAAAACTATTGGTTTTCGCTGGGCTAATCCATTTTACACAAAAAAGAAAATCTCTTTACGCGTAAGAAATTTTAACAGCGAAAAATTAAAAGTAAACGATCAAAAAGGAAACCCTATTGAAATTTCAGCAGTAGTTGTTTGGAAAGTTACTGATACCGCAGAAGCAGTTTTTGAAGTTGATGATTATTTAAATTATGTACATGTTCAATCGGAATCTGCAATCAGACATTTGGCTACATCATATCCTTATGATAATTCCGAGGGTAATGAACTTAGTTTGCGTTCCTCAATTGATGAAGTTTCCGAACATCTTCAAAAGGAAATTCATAATAGAGTAAGTGCTGCCGGTGTTACGGTTCTTGAAGCAAGAATAAATCATTTGGCATATTCTCCCGAAATTGCGCAAGCCATGTTGCAGCGTCAGCAGGCAGAAGCAATTATTGCGGCAAGACAAAAAATTGTTGAAGGCGCAGTAAGTATGGTTGAAATGGCATTGGAAAGATTGAAAAAACAAAATGTAATTGATTTGGATGAAGAAAGAAAAGCAGCAATGGTAAGCAATTTAATGGTTGTATTATGTTCAGATAGGGCAACTCAACCGGTTATTAATGCTGGAAGTTTATACTAGAAACAATAGAACGCAGAAAAATATGATTTTCACAAATACAAATTATAAACGTAAAAATTAATGGCGCAAAAAAAAGCAGTAATATTAAGAATAGATCCAAAGCTGTGGAATGATTTGAATGTTTGGGCTAAAGATGAAATTAGAAGTCTTAATGCACAGATTGAGTATGTTCTGCGTGAAGCCGTGAAAAAGAGAACCGGAGAAAACAAAAAGGAGAATCATTAATGTATTTTTGTTTTAAATTTCTTTAAATGTTTGCTCAATAAACTTCGACATGATTGTTTATAGATGACACCTTTTCAAAAGATGTCATCTATAATTTTTTAATTAATTCAACTTCAATTCCGGCAAGCTTCCCGGAATTGCTGGCGCGCCAAGATTCTTTAATTTATTTTCCAAATTTGCTATATCCGTTTCGGATATTTTTTTAATTTGATTGTATACCTTAGGAAATTCATCAGCCAAAACATCATAAGCGACTTTCTCTTTATTTGTAATCGGTTCCGTCGATCTGGAATGTGTATACCTCAAAACGTCAAGTCTTTCATTTATGGTAAGTGAAGATGGCGGATTTTCTTCTACGCTCGGAAAATTACTTTGTCGACTAAACTTTTGCGAAATTTCGTTTAAGTCATTTTTAATTTTATCCGCCTCTTTTAATAATTCGAATGTCGTTCCAGGTGTTAATAAAATTGCTTGCTTCATTTTATCAACTTTGGAAATCATTTCTTTCAAATAATTTTCAGTTCCATTAATTGTTCTTGAAAGTTGGTTAACTTTTTTCTGAAATGAAACCAGTTCTTCTTTGTCGTCAACTTTTTTATCTTTGTTTATCGGTACAACATTAAATTCCAATGGTTCGGAAAGTATTTTTTCACCGTCTCTTGTAACAATTGATAGACCGACTTTAAATTTACCGGGAAGAACCAATGAGCTGCTCCTGGGTTTTGCTGCCGGATCAAATTTATCTTTTTCTGTCAGCGGGTTCGGACTTTCATATCTCAAATCCCAAACTTCTCTGTTTATTCCTTTTTTAGCCGATTGGGTAATTTTTCTTACTACGTTGTTATTTTCATCCAAAATTGAAAATATTAAATACGGCACTGTTTCATTTTTCTCAATCAGAATTTCATCATTTGTTGGTTGCGGAATTTTCTTTGCGTCTTTAAATAATTTTTTTTCTTTTTCTTTACGAATTTCCTTTAATGTTTTTGGAACATCTTTTAAGTAATAAGTGAAGGTCGCGCCAAACTCAGGATTTTTAGCTTTGAAATATGTTGCGCCTTGTCCGTATCTTCCGGTAGCTTCAACAAACCAAAGAGCATCTTTTACAGGAAATAATTTTGATTCGGCTTTTAACGCATTTTCATCCGCACTTCTTAATACAGAATAATTATCCAGAATGTAAAAACCTCTGCCGAATGTTGCGATAACCAAATCATTTTCTCTTTTTTGAATTGCGATATCTTTAATTGAAATTGTAGGTAAATTACCTTTTAACTGGTTCCAGATTTTTCCGCCATCATTACTGAAAAATATTCCAAATTCGGTTCCGACAAATAATAAATCCGGATTTACAAAATCCTGCTCAATGGTTTGAACCGCTCCATTTTTAGGAAGATTACCGCTTAAAGATTTCCAAGTTTTTCCTTTATCATTACTTTTAAATAGATACGGTTTGAAATCATCGCGTTTTGTATTATTGAAAGAAGCAAAAACAATATTTTCATCAAATTTAGATGGAAGAATATCGCTCACATAAGTAAATTCCGGAACACCGGGAGCTTGCGAAGATTTTTGCCAAGTTTTTGCGTCTTCACTTATTTGAATTAGTCCGTCATCTGTTCCGGCATATAGTAAATTTTCTTTTACTTGTGATTCGCTTAGTGAAATAATTGTTCCCCAAAGCGATGTTGATTTATCTTTCGCAACTGCGTCGAAACTCCAAAATTTATCCATTACCTGCCAAGAATTTCTATCGGTTTTAGTGGTTAAATCATCGCTAATCGTTTCCCATGTATTTCCTCTATCATCGCTTTTGAAAACTTTATTTGCGGCACAATAAAGTCGAGTAGATTTGTGCGGACTTAAAATTAGAGGTGTATCCCAATTCCATTTATAAGTTAACTCATCTTTTCCGGGTTCCGGTCTAATATCAACAGCTTCTTGCGTAAGTTTATTATAGCGAACCATATTACCGTACTGCGCTTCCGCATATATAATATTTGGATCATTTGGATCAACCGCGGTCCAAAATCCATCACCGCCGTTTGTAACAAACCAATCGTCGTTAATAATTCCATCACTGTTTATTGTTCTTGAAGGTCCGCCCATACTGTTGTTGTCCTGTGTTCCGCCAAAAACATTATAAAAAGGATAATCATTATCCAGGCTTACTCTGTAATACTGCGTAACAGGTAAATTTTCCTTAAAGTCAAATGTTTTGCCATTATCAAATGATTCATAAATTCCGCCGTCGCCGCCAATTAAAAAATGGGAGTTGTTGCTTGGGTCTATCCAAAACGCATGATCATCAACGTGTCTGTTATCGTTTCCTACATTATTCCATGTCTTTCCACCGTCAACCGTTACTTTTGAATAAACATCAACCATGTAGATTTTTTCCGGATTTATCGGATCGCAGAAAATTTCGTTAAAATATTGACCTGAGGAATTTTGATCGCTCATTTTTTCCCAAGTCGCACCTCGGTTTACCGATCTAAAAAATCCTCCTTGGTCTTCGGCTGCCTCAACGCTTAAATAAATATAATCCGGATTTGCAGGAGAAATATCTATTCCCATTCCGCCAAGATCAACTTTAGGTAATCCTTCCATTGTTTTTTCCCAAGTTTCACCTGCATCAACTGATCTATAAACGGCTGACTCTGGTCCTCCACCAATTTTTGTAAATACGTGTCTTCTTCTCTGTTCGGATGTTGCGTACATTATATCCGGATTTTTCAAATCAATAATTACATTGTTAACTCCGGTATTTTTACTTATCTCCAAAACTTTTTTCCAAGTTTTTCCTCCGTCGGAAGTTTTATATAATCCTCTGTCTCCGCCGGGTCCCCATACAGAACCTTCAGCGGCGACAAAGACAATATTTGTATTTCTTGGATCGATTGCGATTTGTCCAATTTGCCGAGATTCTTTTAGTCCCATATTCTGCCAGGAATTTCCGGCATCGCTGGATTTGTAAATTCCGTCACCGTATCCAAGCGCGCGCTGATGATTGTTTTCTCCGGTTCCGGCCCAAATCACATTGGGGTTTTCCGGATCTATTGCCAAGCATCCAATTGAATATGCTCCGTATTTGTCAAATATGGGTTCAAAAGTTGTTCCGCTGTTTATTGTTTTCCAAATATTTCCACTTGCTACGGCAACATAATATTCACTTTTATTTTTTGGGTTTACTTTAATATCCGCAATCCTTCCGGAGGTAAACGCCGGACCTATACTGCGCCATTTTAATCCATCGAAATTTACTTTGTTTGTATCTTTACTTTTTTCATTTTCTTGTGAGAAAATGAATGTTGGAAAAAGTATTAATATTAAGAGTATTAAGATTTTTTTATCCATATAAAATTTCCAATTGTTTTAAAATGATTATTTAATTTTAAAATCATATTTAAAATAAATTATGTTATAGAAATGAACAGCTTTGATGCAAATTAATAAATAATTATAAAAATTGTTCGTAAATAATATTTTAAAATTATTAGGTGTAATATGAATTCAAAAAAATTTGATTTTGTCATAACGATATTTATTCTGTTGATATTTTATCGTTGCGATTCCGTTTCTTTAAATACTATTAAACCCGATAATCCAAGCTTTCAATTTACCGGAAGAATAGATTTTTCTGATTCATTAAAACCTATTTTATTCTGGCCTGGCACATCTATAAAAACAAAGTTCGAAGGTAAATATTTAATGCTAGTTTTAGATGATAAAACCGGAGAATCTTTTTATAATGTTTTCATTGATGAAAATTATGATGACCCAATTATTATTGATTGCGAAGCCGGACAAAAAAGTTATTTGGTTTCTGCTACATTAAAGGATACGCTTCACAGTTTGCTGATTTTCCGAAGAACCGAAGCATCAACGGGTCCGACAAAATTTTTAGGAATTCAACTGCTTGACAATAAAACTATTCTTCCTCCCGATGAAAGACCGAAAAGGAAAATTGTTTTTTACGGAAACTCAATAACTTGCGGAATGGGAAACGAAGCAGCTGATAATGCAAACGACGATAAAATGAAAGATGAAAATAACTTTTTGGCATACGGCGCAATTACATCAAGATTATTAAATGCCGAATATATGTGCACGGCAAAAAGCGGAATTGGAATTTTGATAAGCTGGTTTGATTTGATAATGCCGAATTACTATTATCGCTTAAATCCTGATGATGAAAGTAGTAATTGGGATTTTGAAAAATTTGTTCCTGACGTGGTTGTAATAAATTTATTTCAAAACGACAGCTGGCTTATTAAAAATTTAAATCCCGTTCCTGATTCTACTCAAATTGTGGAAGCTTACGAAAATTTTGTTAAACAAATTAGAGCCGTTCATCCAAAGTCATTAATTATCTGTGCTCTTGGAAATATGGATGCGACAAAAGCAGGATCGCCTTGGCCCGGATATATTATACAAGCTGTTAATAATCTTCGTTTGAAAAATGATTTAAATCTTGAAACATATTTTTTCCCTTTTGACGAGAGCTGGCAGAAGCATCCGCGCGTTCGGCATCATAAAAAAATGGCTGACAGTTTATCAAAATTTATTAAAATGAAAATGAACTGGGAGGATGAAAATCCCGTTAAGATTGGATTAAACAATTCTAATATATCACCGGAAAATTTTGTTCTTTTTCAAAATTATCCAAATCCTTTTAATCCGCTTACAAAAATTAAATATGAAATTCCTAAAAGTACTTCGCCATATGAAACTTTTCATAATGTTCAATTAAAAGTCTATGATACATTAGGAAAGGAAGTTGCGACATTGGTAAATCAAGCTTTAACCTCGGGAAATTATGAAACTGTTTTTGACGCAGGAAAATACTCAAGTGGAGTTTATTTTTATAATTTATTTTCTGAGGGGTTTTCAATAACCAAAAGCATGGTTTTGCTTAAATAAAAATATTATAAATTAAAATCAATTGAGTTTGTTTTATCAAGGTTTATGGCTTTTCGAACGATTCCATTTGAAGAAATTAATCTTTCCTGCGCTTCTTTGAAATCAACATCAGCCAAAATCATTACCAAAGCCGATTTAACATGATAATGGGATTTTTCCAAATACTTAGTAGATTCATCATAATTTAATCCGGTTATCATCATCACAATTCTTTTTGCTCTTTCAACCAATTTTTTATTTGTCATTTGCAGATCGATCATCATATTTTCATAGGTTTTCCCTAATCTAATCATTGATGTTGTTGTAAGCATATTCAACACTAATTTTTGTGCTGTTCCGCTTTTCATTCGAGTTGAACCCATTACAACTTCCGGACCTACATAGGGGCAAATTGAAATATCAACTTCTTTAATATTAAAAGTTTCTCTCGGAGTACAAGTAATAAAAATTGTTACTGCCCCCAGTTCTTTTGCTTTTTTTACTGCTCCAATTACGTATGGAGTTCTTCTGCTTGCCGCTATTCCGCAGACAATATCTTTTTCCGTAACACTTGCCTCAAGAATATCTTTTGCTCCGTTTTCCTCATGATCTTCCGCTCCTTCTTGAGCTGTGAACATTGCTTCTTTTCCTCCGGCAATAAATCCTTTAATTTTTTCCGGATCAGTGCCGAATGTCGGAGGACATTCAGAAGCATCTACAACTCCCAATCTTCCACTTGTCCCGGCGCCGTAATAAAGTAGTCTTCCGCCGTTTCTCAAAGCCTCAACAATTTTTTCAACCGCTATTTCAATATAAGGGAGTTCTTTTTCCACAGCAAGAGGCACTAATTTATCCTCTTCGTTTATGATCTTTAAAATTTCTTTTGAAGATAAAAAATCAATATTGGTAGATTTTGGGTTTCGTTGTTCTGTTGCTAAATTGCTTATTTCGTTAAAAAGGTTTGATTTTTCCAAACTCATTTTACAATTTCCAAAAGAACAAGTTTTTTATCTTTAACGTTTCTTAAGTTAGACGGTTTATACGCCAGCTCAAATATTGTTGATTTTTTTACATGAGGTTTATATTTAAGAATTGCCGTATTAAACTCTTCTTCAATATCTCCGCCTTTAATTGCAAACAAATACGCCTTTTCTTTTATTAATGGGATAGCGTATCTAAATAAAATTATTAGCGGAACTGTTCCACGGCTAATTATTAAATCAAAATTATTTTTATACTGTTTAATAAATTCTTCGCTTTCAACTCTAGAGTTTTCAACCAAAACGTTGCTTAATTTTAATTTGCTAATGAATTCTTTAACGGCTTCAATTTTCTTGCCCGTAGAATCAACTAATACTCCTTTCATAAGCGGCTTGGCTATCGCAAAAGGAATGCCTGGAAAACCTCCGCCCGTTCCTATATCTAAAAAGCTGCTTACGTTTTCCGGAAGAAACTCGGTTACAAACCAAGAAATGAAAATATGATTTTCAATTATATTTTCTTCATCTTTTCTGGAAATTAAATTTAGGTCCTGATTTTTTTTTACAACAAGTTCTGCAAAATGTGCAAGTCGCTCAACTTGGTAATCACTAACATTCAATTGATTTTCCCAAAGAAGAGTTTTAATTTCTTTGATATAATCTTTTCTTGTTTTCAAGCAACCACCTAAAAATTAACTTTTTAAATATACTAATAAAACCGAAATATCTGAAGGCGAGACTCCCGAAATTCTGGAAGCCTGCCCAATTGATCGCGGTCTAATTTTATTTAGTTTTTCTTTTCCTTCTGTAGAAATTGTTTTCATTTTAAGATAATCAAAATTTAACGGTATTTTAAGATCTTCAAGTTTTTCCATTTTCAAAATAAGGTCTTGTTGTCTTATTATATATCCTTCATATTTTAATTCCGTTTCAACTTGTAACAAAGCTTCATCGTTATTAAGTAATTCGTTAATAATTGGATATTTGTTATTGTCTGCGTTTACAAGTATATCTTTTAATTTTAATTCCGGTCGTTTAACTAATTTGCTTAAACTTTCAGCATTATCCAAGGGTGTAGATTGCTTAACCTCCAGAAGTTTATTTATTTCTTTTGGAGAAAATTTTATTTCCGAAGACAAATCTATAGTTTTTCTAATCAATTCTTCCTTATATTCTAACTTTTCCAATAACTCTTTTTCAACCAAGCCTAATTTATATCCGAATCTTAGTAATCTTCTATCTGTATTATCCTGTCTTAGTAAAAGTCGGTGTTCTGCTCTTGATGTAAACATTCTATAAGGTTCATTTGTGGATTTTCCAACTAAATCATCAATTAAGACACCCGTGTAAGCCTCACTTCTTTTTAAAGTAAATTCTTCTTTCTTTTGAATTTTCAATGCCGCGTTTATTCCAGCTATTATTCCTTGCGCCGCTGCTTCTTCATATCCAGAGGTCCCGTTTACCTGTCCCGCAAAATACAATCCTTCAACCAACTTTGTTTCTAAAGTTAAATCTACTTGATATGGTGGAAAATAATCATATTCCACGGCATAACCCGGTCTAACCATAACAACTTCTTCAAGTCCTTTAATTGAACGAAGAGCTTCAAATTGAATTTCTTCCGGCAAAGAAGAAGAGAATCCGTTTAGGTAAACCAATGGATCATCCAAACCTTCCGGTTCAATAAAAAGCTGATGTCGGGGTTTATCGCTGAATCTAACAACTTTATCCTCAATTGAAGGACAATATCTTGGTCCAACACCGCTTATTAAACCTGTAAACAAAGGCGATCTATCAAACCCTTTTTCTAAAATTTTATGAACTTTTTCGTCCGTATAAGTAATGTGACAGCTAACTTGAGGAAGGCTTGGGAAATTTGATTTCTCCGTTCTTAATGAAAACGGTTCAGGGTTTTCATCACCAGGCTGTTCTTCTAAAACATCAAAATTTATTGAATTTGACAATAATCTTGGAGGTGTACCTGTTTTCAAACGGTCTGACTTAAATCCAAGCAAATTCAAATTTTCCGTTAAACCTGTGGATGCGCGTTCACCAAAACGTCCTCCAATAGTTGACTGAAATCCTGTATGCATTTTTCCATTTAAAAATGTACCCGAAGAAACAATGACCGCTTTACATTTAATTTCGTTTCCAGAGAGTGTTTTTACTCCAATAATTTTTTTATCTTCAACAATAATTTCTATTACAGAGTCTTCAATTACTTCAATGTTCGGTGTTGTTTCTATTATTTGAACCGCCGCTTCCGAATATAATTTTCTATCTGATTGACATCGTCCAGCCCAAATTGCAGGCCCTTTTGATTTATTCAAGGTTCTAAACTGAATTCCGGATCTATCCGCAATTAATCCCATTGCACCGCCTAAAACATCGACTTCATGCACCAAATGACCTTTAGCGCTTCCACCTATTGCTGGATTACAAGACATTCTGCCAATGGCGTTTTTTTCCATAGTAACCATTGCCACTGCAAGTCCCATTTTTGCCGGTGCGACAGCAGCTTCAATTCCAGCATGCCCTCCGCCAATAACAACTATATCATATGAATTCATATATTTCTTTCTAAATAAAAATTATTTAATAAAATAAATAACTCTTATTTTAATAATTCTATTAACTTGTTCCACGTGAAACAATAGAAACTTTTTACCTATTTCAAAAATATGTTTCACGTGAAACTATTTTCAAAATTCAAACCGTATTAAGAATACTGAATTACTTTCCAATACAAAATTTTGAAAAAATATTATTTAAAATATCGTCGGATGTAACTTTGCCAATAATTTCGCCCAACGCACTTTCTGCATTTCTCAAATCAACAGAAATAAACTCTCCGCTTAACTTTTTATCAATAGAATCAATAGTTTTAACTAAATGCTCTATTGTTTTTTCTAATGCAGTTTTATGTCGCAAATTTGAAACAACGGCGTTCTTTTCGCTAAACGTTTCCGTAATAAAGCTTTTCTTTTTTAATACTTCTAAAAACTTTTCAATTCCATCCCCTGTTTTTGCGGAGATACCATAATTGTCTTCTAAATTGAAATTATTATTTAAATCAATTTTATTAATTACAAAAATCACTTTTTCCGGATTGGTTAATTTTAAAATTTCATCATACAGATCAAAAGGAAACCCTGAAAAAACGTCGGAAATTAAAACAACAATATCGGCATTTTCAACGGCTTTTCTGCTTCTTAAAACACCCTCCTTTTCAATTTCATCATCAGAAAATCTAATTCCAGCAGTATCAAATATTTTAAATAAAACACCATCAATAGAAATTTCTTCACGAATAACATCTCTCGTCGTTCCCGGAATATGGCTTACAATTGCTCTTGATTCTTTAACCAAATAATTTAACAAAGATGATTTCCCAACATTTGGTCTACCGACAAAAACAGCATTTACCCCATCGACTAAAACTTTACCGAATTTATATGTGTCAACAAGTTTTTGTATTTCCAAAATGGTGTTTTTTATTTCGAGCCTAACTTTTTCAAGTGACACAAATTGCAAATCTTCTTCGGCAAAATCCAACTCAAGTTCAATTAAGGAAGATGAATTAATTAAACTTTGTCTTAGAGCATCTATTTTTTGTGATAACAAACCATCAAACTGGCTGCGCGCTCCTTTTAACGAAGCGTTAGTTCTGCTGTTTATTATATCAATTACTGCTTCAGCCTGTGAAAGATCTATTCGACCATTTAAAAAAGCTCTCTTTGTGAATTCTCCCGGTTCTGCCAACCTTATATTTTGTTTTAATAAAGTTTCAAGAATTTTATTTGATACAAACGGGCTTCCATGTGTACTTATTTCAATTGAATCTTCTCCGGTATATGAGTGTGGGCTTTTAAAAACCGAAACCAATACATCATCAATTACAGTATGGTTTTGATCAACTATTTTTCCATAGTGGATTGTGTGCGTTTTTACAGAATTAAGATTTTTTTTCCCTACAAATGCTTTTGAAACAGATTCAATACTATCTGGTCCGCTCACTCTAATAACAGAAATTGCGCCTATTCCAATTGGTGTTGCTATTGCAGCAATTGTATCTTCGTTTGATAATAACAATTTATGTTAACATAGTATTTTAAATATAAAGCTGTAAACTTAATATTAATATTTGTCAATAACAATTTATAAGGTTAACTAACTTCTTATTTTTAATAGACTTACAGAACCTTTTTATTTGAGTAAAAATTTTTTATTTTAAACTTTAACAAAACGATATGAAACTTTTGCATAAATTTTTTGTTAGATGAAAAAAATGAAATAATGAGGAAAATAAATGTCTTTTAATTTAAATAAGTTAACCATAAAAGCTCAGGAGGTTGTGCAGAACGCCATTGAAATTGCACAAAACTACAACAATCAAATTGTTGAACCTGATCATATTCTTGCTTCTATGCTGCAGGAAAATGGCGGTGTAGCGGAATCAATGATACAGAAAACCGGTGCGAATGTTTCTCAAATGAAAATTAAAATAGCAGAGCTTTTAGAATCACTGCCAAAAGTAACTGGTGCGGGAATTGGCAATCAGCAATTGTCTCAAAATACTGCCAAACTTTTTGATCGTTCTGCTGTTGAGGCAAATAATCTTAAGGATGAATATATTTCAACCGAGCACCTGCTTTTGGCATTGTGTGAAGACGGCGGAAAAGCGGGAGAATTGCTTAAAAAAAATAATATAACGAAAAATGTAATTCTTGCGGCTCTTAAAGATATAAGAGGAACACAAAGAGTTACCTCTCAAAACGCAGAAGACACATACGAGTCATTAAAAAAATTTGGAAGAAATTTAAATGACTTAGCTCGTTCGGGTAAACTTGATCCTGTTATCGGCAGAGATGAAGAAATAAGAAGAGTACTTCAGGTTTTATCCAGAAGAACAAAAAACAACCCTGTTCTAATTGGTGAACCCGGCGTGGGAAAAACAGCGATTGCAGAAGGCTTGGCACACAGAATTGTTTCCGGAGATGTTCCCGAAAATCTTAAAACAAAAAATATTATCGCATTAGATTTGGGTGCTCTTGTTGCTGGAACGCAGTACCGCGGACAGTTTGAAGAAAGATTAAAATCTATAATAAAAGAAGTTCAAAGTTCAAATGGTGAAATTATTTTATTTATTGATGAAATACATCAACTAGTTGGAGCAGGTAAAACCGACGGTGCTATGGATGCCGCTAATATTCTAAAACCAGCTCTTGCGCGCGGAGAACTTCATGCTATTGGTGCAACAACTCTTGACGAATATAGAAAACACATTGAAAAAGACGCCGCTCTTGAACGCAGATTTCAACCGGTAATTATTTCAGAACCATCTGAAGAAGATACAATTTCCATATTGCGCGGATTAAAAGAGCGGTATGAGGTTCATCATGGTGTTAGAATTACCGATGGCGCTATTGTCGCTGCTGTTCAGCTTTCAAGCAGATATATAACCGATAGATTTTTACCTGACAAAGCAATTGATCTTATAGATGAAGCAGCGTCAAAATTAAGAATTGAGATAGATTCAATGCCGGAAGAATTAGACGCGCTGGAAAGAAAGGTTAAACAGCTTGAAATAGAAAGAGAAGCCTTAAAAAGAGAAAAAGACAATGACTCTGCACAGCGTTTAGAAGAATTATCTTCTGAATTAAGCAGTCTTCAAGAAGAAAGAAATTTGTTAAGATCTCATTGGTCTTTGGAAAAAGATAAAATTAAAACTATTCAGGGTTTAAAGAGTGAGGTTGAAAGCGCAAAGGTTCTTTCCGATAAATTTGAACGTGAGGGTAATTTAGGAAAGGTTGCGGAATTAAGATATGGTGTAATTGCCGATTTGGAAAAAAAACTAAACGCAGAATCTAAAGAACTTTCCAAAATTCAAAAATCGAGTAAAATGTTGAAAGAAGAAGTTGATGCAGAAGATGTAGCTGAGGTTGTTGCAAAATGGACTAGAATTCCCGTAAGCAGAATGTTGGAAAGCGAAAGAAGCAAATTAATAAGAATGGAAGATGAGCTTCATTTGAGAGTTATTGGTCAAAATGACGCCGTTTACGCGGTTGCCAATGCGATTAGAAGATCTCGTGCAGGTTTGCAGGATTCGTCAAAACCAATTGGTTCATTTATTTTCATAGGAACAACCGGTGTTGGTAAAACAGAGCTTGCGCGTGCTCTTGCTGAATTTTTATTCAATGATGAACACGCAATGATTAGAATAGATATGTCTGAATATATGGAAAAACATTCTGTTTCCCGTTTGGTCGGAGCTCCTCCGGGATATGTTGGTTATGAAGAAGGCGGACAATTAACAGAAGCTGTAAGAAGAAGACCTTATTCTGTTGTGCTTTTAGACGAAATAGAAAAAGCTCATCCGGACGTTTTTAATATACTTCTTCAAGTTTTGGATGATGGAAGATTAACTGATAATCAAGGAAGGACGGTTGATTTTAAAAATACAATAATTATAATGACATCAAATTTGGGTTCTCATTTATTTCAGGAAAAATTGCATGAATTTAATGAAGATAATTATGATGAAATTTTAGGCGAACTTAGACTAAAACTAAGCGATCTTTTAAGAAAAACAATACGACCCGAGTTTTTGAATAGAATTGATGAGGTTGTACTATTTAAACCATTGCTTAAAAGTGAACTTAAAAATATTATTGATATTCAGCTGCAGAAAGTCGGAAAATTGTTACAAGAAAAAAATATAACTTTGGTTATTAAAAATGAAGTAAAAGATTTTCTGCTTTCAATCGGTTCTGATATAACATACGGAGCAAGACCTTTGAAAAGAACTATTCAGAGGCATTTAATAAATCCGCTTTCAACTGAAATTTTAATGAATAAATTTGTTTCAGGAGATACTGTTATAGTAAGTTATTCCGGAGATGGAAAAATTATTTTCATAAAGGAATAAATAAAAAGTCATAAAAGCAAAACTTTGTAAGGAATGATTATTTTCATTCCTTACTTCAAATTTTCGTATTTGTCTTTTTAATGAGCTTTAAAATATCTTTTCTATTTTCATCTAAATGCGGCGGTGAAGAGATTTTTATAAATTTTTTATCATTAATTATTGCCGTATTGGTTCTAACTCCATAATATTTTTTTCCGTCTTTTTCTTCAATTAATAATAATTCTCTCGCCTTCTCTTGTTCAAAGACTTCTTTCATATTTTTTACTATAGCTGACGGAATTTTAATTGTATCTAAAATTTTTATCAACTTTTTAGAGTTATATTTACATAAAATTTCTGAAATGTTTCTTTTTAGTTCTTCTCTAAATTTAACTCTGTTAAAATTTGATGAATGTTTTTCCAAATCGATTTTGTTATCAAAATCAAAATATCGGCAAAATAATTTAAACTGTTTATCATTTCCTATTGCAAGCAAAATATGTTTGTTATCGGAAGTTAAAAAAGTTGTTCCATAAGGAAAAATATTTGGGTGATCCGAACCGGTTCTTTGCGGAATAATTCCGGCATTTAAGAAGTTTGAAGCTTGATTTGCCAAAGATGAAATTCCGGTCTGTAAAAGTGAACATTCAACAAAACTTCCTTTACCGGTTTTTAATTTTTCTATGTATGCTAAAAGAATAGCTTCTTTAATTTGATGAGCTGCCAATATATCAATTAAAGCAACTGGCATTTTTAAGGGATCTGTTTCCGGCAACCCGTTCATATACATAAATCCTGAGTAAGCTTGAATGACCGCATCAAAAGCAGTACGTTCGTCATCTAATCCAAAACCCGTTATTTGTGCGTAAATTATTTTTGGATTTATTTTTTTAATCGATTTATAATCTACTTTAAGTTTTGTATCATCTCCAAATTTATAACTTACGGTAATTATATCAGAAATTTTTACCAACTCTTTGAATACTTTATAATCTTCTGACTTTTCTAAATTTAAGGCAATAGATTTTTTACCCCAATTAACCGAGCAAAAATAACTCGAAAGATCATCTTGTTTGTCTTCCTGCGGAAGTTTCCAACTTCTTGTAACATCACCGTTTGTATTTGGGTTTTCAATTTTTACTACGTTTGCACCAAGTTCGGCAAAATACATTCCGACAGATGGTCCTGCTAAAACCGAAGAAAGTTCTAAAATGGTTAAATTCTTAAAAATTCTCATTTGTTAACAAGTCGATTAAAAATGTTAATAACTCTGTAATAATTTGTTAGTAAGTTCTACTTATTTCAGTATATGTTGATATAAAAATTTTATTCAAAACTTATCAACATTTATATATTTGTTTTTCCTGTGATTATATTAAATTTATCAACTATTTTTTGTTTATCCACATATTAACAAAGTTATTATTTATTATTATTTAAAATTAATTAAACAAATTAATAATATAGTGTGTGTATAATTTTTTTTGAAACTTAATTTTAAACAAATATAAAACAAATTTTCATAATTATTAGTACATGAAGAAATTCTATAATTATTTGTATAATTCCACAACAGGATTTTCACCATTTTTTCTATATCCTCTGAACATTCCATCTGTATTGAAGCACATTATAATTTTTCCGTTATTATCAATACCGATTACTCCGCCTTTTGCATTTTGACTTTTTAGCTTTACGTTAATAACTTCTTCGGCAGCGGCGGCAATCGATAATTTTCTGTATTCCATTAAAGCGGCAATATCATAAGCGACAACATTTTTAATAAAATATTCACCTTGTCCGGTTGAAGAAATTGCACAAGTTTTATTATTTGCGTAAGTTCCGGCGCCAATAATTGGAGAATCTCCTACTCTGCCGAATTTTTTTCCACTGATTCCGCCGGTAGAAGTTCCTGCCGCTAAATTACCTTTTTTATCAAGCGCCACACAGCCTACGGTTCCATGTTTGGATTTTTCGGCTTCCTTACTTTTATTAAAATCGTCAATTTTTTCTTGAGTTTTAAAATATGAATTTTCAACTTTTTCTAATCCAAATTCATCAGCAAATTTTTCCGCGCCATCTCCAAACATTAAAACATGTGGAGAATGTTCCATAACAAATCTTGCCAAAGTAATTGGATTTTTAATATGTTTTATTCCTGCTACACCGCCGGCGCCAATATTTTCACCATTCATAATAGAAGCATCTAATTCAACATTTCCTTCATTATTTAAAACAGCGCCTTTTCCAGCATTAAAAAGTGGAGAATCTTCTAAAATTCTTATTACGGTTTCAACAGCGTCAACCGAACTGCCGCCATTTCCTAAAATTTTATAACCTTGGTTTAATGCTTCTTCTAACTTAGATTTATATTCTTTTTCTTGATCAGGAGAATACCTTCCTTTATAAATATTTCCGGCACCGCCATGAATTACCAAAGCAAATTTAATTTTTTCTTGCTTCGTTTCGTCAGCATCATTATTTTTAATTTCCTTTACACAGGAAACGATTATAATTGAAATGGCAAAAAGTATTAATAATTTATCTTTCATTTTGTTATTCCCTAAAAATTATTGCAGAATTTAATATGTGAAGATAAAAATATTTATTATTCCAAAGGTTGAAAAATAATTTTATAAGAGGTAAATAGTGAAAAAATTTTTGTTTGTAATATTTTTTATATTCAGTTTACATTTTGGACAAGACAGGCATGAATTTAAAAATTTAAATATTTTAAAAACAACACCTGTAAAAAGTCAAGGAAATTCCGGCACTTGCTGGGTTTTTGCCACCACATCTTTTGTTGAAACTGAATTATTAAGAAAAGGATTTGAAGAAACCGATTTATCCGAAATGTTTACGGTAAACCACAAACTTTTATCAATGGCTGAAAATTATGTTAGATATCATGGAAAGGCTAATTTTGGTGAAGGAGGACAAGCTCATGATTTGTTAAATGTTGTAAGAAAATTTGGAATGACGCCGGAAAACATTTATTCTGGAAAAAATATTGGTTTGGAAAAACACAATCACTCGGAAATGTCAAGTGTTTTGCAGGGAATGTTAGATGGAATTATTAAAGATGATAATGCTAAACTTACGCCAAGATGGAAAGAAGCAATTGCGTCGGTAATTGATATTTATTTAGGAAAAATACCGGAAACCTTTGTTTATAAAGGAAAAGAATACACACCAAAAGCATTTCAAGAATTAACAAAATTTAATCCGGATGATTATGTTGAAATAACTTCATATACAGATAAGCCTTTTTATAAAAAATTTATTTTACCTTTGCCGGATAATTGGGCAAATGCGGAATATTATAATATTCCATTAGATGAACTAATTGAAATAATTGAAAAGTCAATTAAAAATGGTTATTCTGTTTGTTGGGATGGAGACAGCGGAAGAGATAATTTTTATAGGGAAGAATGCTACGCCGTAATTCCGGATGAAAATATAAAGACAGATTCTAATCTACCGGAAGTTGAAAAAAACATTACACAAGAAATTAGACAAGCGGCATTTGAGAACTTTGACGTAACAGATGATCACTTAATGCATATTGTTGGAACCGCCGAAGATCAAAACGGAACCAGATTTTACTACACAAAAAACTCATGGGGAACCGAAAATAAGAAATTTAACGGATATTGGTATATGTCGGAAAACTACGTTAAACTAAAAACCGTTGCAATAATTGTTAATAAAGACTCAATTCCAAAAAATATTAAAGAGAAAATGGGAATATAAGAACTTAGAAAAACCGCCGAATATTAAACCGGGATCATTAGGTTTTTGTCAAATTATCATAAAGATACATTTTAGGGAACAAAGTTACCCTTTCGGAAGTCTATATATAATAAAAATAACCAACATTAAGAAAGGTTTTATTATGAACACCAAAGACCTAGAAAATCCGTTATCGGAATTAATAAGTGATGAAATATATTCCATTCTTGATAGTCGCGGGTTAATAAATAAGAAATCCGTAAGAGATTATATAATAAGAAAAAGGTTTGATCATTTACGTGAAAAGGAAGTCAGCGCGGGAGACGCAATTGAAAAAATACAGGAAGATTATCCATATCTCCAATTTGATTCAATAAGAAAAATTATATATAACAAACCACAAGCATAGTCTAAACCTAAATTAGATAGAATCGTCGGCAGAGCTTAAAACTCTGCCTTTTAATTTTAAATGATAGAATCCATAAAAAATAAACACGCGATTTTATTTTAGAATCTAAAATAAAAATTTTGCATCAAACCCTTAATTATTATAATTATTAAGGAAAAAAGCAATGACATTATCTACCGGATTAAATCATATTGCAACAGCGAACGAATTAACAAAAATTGTCAATGAAAACGAAAATGTAATGGTTTGCTGCGGAAGAATGGGACCAATGTGTATTCCAGTTTATGAAGTTATGGAAGAAATTCAGGATAAATATTCTCACGTAAAATTTTTTGATATGGCTTTCGATAGTCCTGAAGCTCACATTATAAGAAACCTCCCTGAATGCAAAACTTTTGCAGGATTACCATTTACGGTTTATTATAAAAATGGAAAGGTTGCAAAAGCTACGTCAAGTATTCAAAATATGGATCAAGTTACAAGTATTTTAGATAAGGAATTGAATAGCTGAAATGGAAAACTATTTTGACGTAATTGTTATTGGCGGCGGTCCGGCAGGATTGACTTCAGGTATATATTTATCGAGAGCAAAATTAAAAACTCTTATTTTAAATGAAGGAGCAGCAGGCGGACAAATGGTGCTGACGCATGAAGTTGCAAATTATCCCGGAATAGAAAGCATAAGCGGATATCAACTTTCAAGAAACATGAGAAAGCAGGCTGAAAAATTTGGCTGTTTGGTAAAGTCAAATATAAAAGTTACTAATTTGAGTTTGAGTAACGATGTTAAATCAGTTGAAATAAACGGAAGCGAAACATTTTTTGCAAAATCAATAATCTTGGCAACCGGCGGCAAATCTAGAACAATTGGCGCAAAAGGTGAAGAAACTTTTAAAGGGAAAGGGATTTCATACTGTGCTACTTGTGATGGAGATTTTTTTCAAGACAAAAACATTATAGTTATCGGCGGCGGAAACTCCGCGCTTGAAGAAGCTGTTTCACTAACAAAGTTTGCCTCAAGCGTAACAGTTGTTCATCAGTTTGATCATTTTCAAGCTTTTGAAAGCGCTGTCTCGGAAGCAAAGGCAAATCCCAAAATAAATTTTATTATGGAGTCCGAAATTCAAGAGTTTATTGGGAATGAAAAACTTGAAAAAGCGATTATAAAAAATATGCGAACCGGAGAAATTTCTACCAAAGAAATAGACGGTGCGTTTATTTTAATAGGATATGTTCCAAACACGGAATCATTAAAAGGCATTATTGAGCTGAATAACAAAAACGAAATTATAACAAATGATTTAATGGAAACAAATATTTCAGGAGTGTTCGCAGCCGGAGATTCAAGAGCAAAACGTTACAGACAAATTACAACTTCTGTAAGCGATGGAACTATAGCTGCGCTGAGTGCCGCGGATTATATAGAAAAACAAAAAGAAGAAATTTTAGTTTAATTGTTTATAAGGCAAGATAATTTATTCTTGCCTCTTGTTTATTTTGTGCAATTGCCAAGAAATATAAAAGTTTTGGAAAAGTATATAAAAAACGGGTCCCAAAACAGCTAACGGACTAATAAAAGAAAGAGCCACCCAAACCGTAAAACCATTATTTTTTTGACCCAGAGATTGAGAACCTTCAGCCGCCAAGTTTTTTGGCGCCAGCAACTTTCCCAAATAAAAAAAGATAAAGCATAATAAAAAAGACACTAAAGCAATTTTATAAATTATTGAATCGGCGAAACTTAAATTTTCTCTTATATAATAACTGGCTTTTGCGGTTCCCAAATTTATGTTCAACAATAAAACATAAAAGACATATTTGTTAAAACCTTCCAGGTTGGTTTTAATTTTCTTAAAATATTTCTTTAAAATAAATGAAATAAAAACAGGAATTAAAAAAATTTGTGCAACCGGAACTAATACATCGGAAAAAGTTATTGACGAAGAACCATTTAACATTATTGGAATTAAAAACGGAAGAAGAAAAGCAATTATGAAATTTGTTATTAAAATTGAAATTACCGTAAACTCTATTTTTCCATTTAATAGATTTATGATTATTGGTGAAGCTATTGCAGTTGGAGCAATTCCGGTAATAAATGCAATTTGAGCAAGTTGTGAATTTCCAGATTCATACAATATAAAATAAAACAGAAGCGGGATAGAAATATTTGCAATTAAAATATAAAAATGGTTTATTGTCAGATCGGAAACCGCTACATTCATCTTTAAGAATGAAAAGAAAAGCATTATCATTAAAAGATATTTTATTAAAAATGAAAATGATTGTGTAACCGGTAAAAAGATTCCTAAAAGAATTGTAAAAATAAGTAAAATTGTTTTCAAGAGATCAAAACAGAAAATTTATCAAAATAGTTGATTATAAATCATTTAAAAAAATAAGTTTATAAAAATTTTTTTGAAAGTAAAATAATGAATAACAATATATATATAGCAAAGAATCTTGCAATTTTGACAATTCTTTATAATCTGGCCGAAGGATTTTTTTCTATTTTATTTGGCGCCGAAGAAGAAACGTTGGCGTTGTTCGGTTTTGGTTTAGATAGTTTTGTAGAAGTAATTTCCGGTATCGGAATTCTTCACATGATATTGAGAATGCAGAAAAACTCTGTTGAACAGCGCGACAATTTTGAAAGAACCGCCCTTAAAATTACCGGAATTTCATTTTATATTTTAACAGCTGGGTTGATTCTCGGATCAATTCTAAAGATAATATATAATCAAAAACCGGAAAGCACCGTTGTCGGAATTATAATTTCTATTATATCAATTTTAACGATGTATTTTTTAATGCGTAAAAAGTTAAAAGTGGGAAAGGCGCTAAATTCAGACGCTATTGTTGCCGATGCAAATTGTACGAAAACCTGTTTTTATCTTTCGTTTGTCCTGCTTTTCTCAAGCGCCGCTTATGAGATTTTTCAAGTGGGATATTTAGACATTCTTGGGTCAATTGGTATTGCCTATTTTTCATTTAAAGAAGGAAAAGAGGCCATTGAAAAATCCAAATCCGCTTCAATAACGTGTTCGTGTAATTGCCACTAAAGAAGAAAAACAAGGAAATAAAAAGAGAAAAACAATTCAAAATCAGAAGCATTTCATAACAATCTTCATTTAGCTAAAAGCCGAAACAGAATTTTTTTGGAAGAAGACAAAAATATATGTTGCAACATCAAATGTTATAACGTATATTTGAATTATAAATAAGACAAATTATCTTAACATAAAAAAGGAAACAAAAATGAAAACAATAAAAATCGCCGCAATACTTTTGTTAATAGCGGGAGTTAATTTTGCTCAAACAACATGGTCAATTGACAAGTCACATTCAAAAATCGGTTTTAGCGTTACCCACATGATAATTACCGAAACAGAAGGTCAGTTTGATAATTTTGACATTTCTGTAGAATCAAAAAGCGACAATAATTTTGAAGATGCCAAAATAAATTTTTCAGCAGATGTAAACAGTATTAACACAGACAATGAAAAAAGAGATCAGCACTTAAAATCAGATGATTTCTTTAACGCAGAAAAATTTCCTAAAATGACTTTCATTGGAAAATCATTTAAGAAAGTAAGCGAAAAAAATTATAAATTAGTCGGTGATTTAACAATACGAGATGTGACAAAATCAGTTACATTGGATGTAAAATATAATGGAACGGTTAAAGATCCGTGGGGAAACACAAAAGCAGGATTTAAAATTTCGGGAGTGATTAACAGATTTGATTATGGTTTGAAATGGAACGCAGCATTGGAGACCGGCGGATTAGTGGTCAGTGAAGATGTTACAATTAATATAAATCTTGAGTTGAATAAAAAATAATTTGTAATGAAATTAGAAGAAGAAATTAAGCAGAAAAAATTTAAGTCCGATTTTCAGAAACTAGCCGTGAATTTAATTTATAGTCACGGCTGGTTGATGAATTATCAGAAGAAGTTTTTTGATCAATATGGAATAACCGGCACACAGTATAATATACTTAGAATTTTAAGAGGTCAGCATCCAAATCCGGTTTCTGTAAATACGTTGCGTGAAAGGATGTTGGATAAAATGTCGGATACGTCGCGATTGGTTGAAAGACTAAGAATAAAAAAACTTCTTATTAGAAACACATGTAAAAAAGACCGAAGAAAATCGGATATAAATATTACTGAATATGGTTTACAAGTTTTAAATGATCTCGATCAAATAGATAATGAGTTTGAAAAAACGTTCAGCACTCTTACAATAAATGAAATACAAATTTTAAACGAACTGTTAGATAAGATGCGCGGATAAAACAAAAATGAAATCAGCTTTAGTAACAGGTTCTAACCGTGGAATTGGATTTGAAGTAGCTGGACAATTATTGAAATTAAATTATAAAGTTTTTATAACATCAAGAAAAATTGAAAACGGAAAAAAGGCTGTTAAAATTCTTAAAGAAAAGTTTGAACACGTTGATTTTTTAGATTTGGACGTTTCTGATGAAAAAAGTATAAAAACAGCAGCTGAAAAATTTAAAAGTTTTAACGCAAAATTAGATGTTTTAATTAACAATGCCGGAATTTTACCAAATCAAAAGAAAATAGATTCAGTAGATTCTGAATCGGTTATGAAAACATTTATCACAAATTCATTAGGACCGCTTTTGGTTATCCAGAACTTTCTTCAGTTTATGCCAAACGGCGGAAGAATAATAAATGTTCATAGTGGTTTGGGTCTACTTGGTGAAATGGGTGATTCAACTGCTGCATATTCAATTTCTAAAACAGCGTTAAGTGCGGTTACTATTCAATTTTCAAACAATCTTTCGGATAAAAAAATTAGCGTAAACGCGGTTTGTCCCGGTTGGGTTAGAACTGATATGGGAGGAAAAAACGCCCCGAGATCTGTTGAAAAAGGTGCGGAAACAATAGTCTGGCTCGCAAACGAAGCCACACAAAATTTAACCGGAAAAGTTTTTAGAGATAAAAAAGAAATTTTTTGGTAAAAAAAAGAAAGTGATTATGGAAGAGAAAAGAGTAAAATATAAATCTGATAAAATTATAGTTAGTTTTGCGCCGGATGTTTGCATTCATGCGGCAGAATGTGTAAGAGGTTTGCCGAGTGTGTTTAATACATCTAAAAAACCTTGGATAAATATTGCCGGAGCCGATCAATCCGAAATAATAAGCGTAATAGAAAGGTGTCCTTCCGGAGCGTTAAAATATGAATTAATAGATTTAGAATTAAAAGAGGATATTAAAAAAATGGAAAAAACAAAAATAACGTTAATGCCCAATGGTCCGCTTATGGTTGAAGGCAATTTAAGTATTGTTAAATTATCGGGCGAAACAGTTAAAGACGGCGAAAAATTTTTCCTTTGCAGATGCGGACAATCATCAAACAAACCTTTTTGTGACGGAACACATAAAAAAATAGAATTTAAAGCGGAATAGTAAAATATTTCTTGACAATTTTCTTTTTCAATATTATTTTTGAACCATCGTTCATTTATGGATTGTTAAAGTGAGAGTAAAAGAAGGAAATAAAGAAAAAGATATAATTGAAGCCGCGGTTGAAGTTTTCGCAAAAAACGGATTTCACAATTCTAAAATATCTAAAATTGCAGAAACCGCAAATGTAGCGACCGGAAGCGTATACGTTTATTATAAGAACAAAGAAGATATTTTGGTAAAAATATTTTCAGACCTTTGGTCGCAATTAAACCTCGAAATAGATGTTATTGTAGAAAACACCACATCTTCCAGTCTGGAGAAACTCGACGCAATGATTGATTTGATTTTCGACGCATTTTCAGAAAACCCGTCTTTGGCAATGGTTTTTGTAAATGAACAAAATCATTTGGAAAGATCCGCTGAAAACGATCTGTTAAAATATTATAACCAGTTTTTGGATAAAGGCGAAAAAATTATTTATAATGGAATTAAAGAAGGAATTATTTCCGATAATTTTGATATCTCCATTTTTAGGGATTTTGTCTTCGGTGCAATAAGACATTTGGTTCACTGCTGGGCAACAGATCCGAAAAAATTTCCAATCAACAAAACAAGATTTAATGTAAAATATTTAATTAAACATGGAATAGAGAAGTAAAAATTTTTTAAATATTTTTTGAATAATGATTCATTAAACAACAATAAAAGAATATGAAAAATAAAGTAATAATTGGACTGCTGCTTTTTCTACAGACATCTGCCTTTTGCCAGCAACTTACATTATCGGAAGCGGTTGATCTTGCCTTAAGAAATAACGAAAAAGTTCTGCAATATAAATCAAAATTAAAATCCAAAGAATACGAAAACCTATCTGCTTGGGGTAATTTTTTACCGTCAATAAATTTTCAGGGAAGTTACAATCACTTAGAAGATAAATTACAAATTGATTTATCCCCAATTAGAAATGTGATTATTCAGCTACAGGCAAAGAATCAAACTGAATTAGCAAATATCTCAAATATAATTAATGCCGGCTCTGCGCTTACCGATGCACAAAAACAATATATATTCAATCAAACAAGCAGCGCTTTAAACGCGGCAATTCCGCCATTCGTGGAGACTTTGAAAAATCAAGATTACAATTCCGCATCAATTATTGGAATTCAGCCGTTATTCGCCGGCGGAAAAATAATTGCGGCTAAAAAATATTCATCGGCGGAAGAAAAAGCATCGCGATATGAATTTGAAAAAATCAAAAACGAAACAATATCGGAAGTCACAAAAGCATATATGCAGAATCTGATATTGAAAGAAATCGTAACGACGAGAAAAAATGTTTTATCGGCAATAAAACAACATCAAAAAAATGCGCAGTGTTTATTGGATCAAGGATTGATAGCAAAAAATAATTTATTGCGCGCAGAGGTAGCGGTTGCAGAAGCTGAAAGAAATTTGCTTAACGATCAAAACATTTTGGAATTATCCGAGCTTGCAATTAAAAGTTTGATTTCGTTTGATGACAGCGTAAAAATTGAATTAACGGATTCGTTAAAATTTGTAGAGATTAAAGAACCTATAGAAATATTTTTAGCAAAAGCAGAAAACAATCAGCCGATATTAAAGATGATTGAACAGAAAAAAATTTCCGCGGAACAAAATTACAATGCGGCAAGATCAGAATTTCTTCCTCAAATTGCCGCTTTCGGAAAATATGAACTTTATCCTCAATATTTATCAGCATTAGAACCACGCTGGGCAGTTGGAATTCAAGCTAAGTTAAATATTTTCAATGGATTTAAAGATTATCTCAAACTTCAAAATGCCTCAGCGGTTGAAGAGGAAGTAGATCATATTTTAAAAGGATCAGAAAAAAATATTAAGCTGTGGATCAACAAATCATTCAGGGATTTAAAAAACAATCAAGCCGAGTTTGAAAAACTTAATAAAACATTAGAGCTGGCAGAAGAGAACTTTAGACAGAACTCAAAAAGATTTAACAACGGATTGGGTACATCCCTGGAAGTCATAGACTCGCGTTTAGCCTTAGAAAAAGTAGAAATTGAGATAAGTGCGGCGTTGTTCAATTATTATATCTCATTATCGGATCTTGAAAATGCAGCAGGAGAAAGCGAAGAATTTTTAAATATTTGGAATAATTAAGGAGAGGTAATGAAAGTTATAAAAAGCAAATGGGTTTTTGCTATTCCAGTAATAATAATTTTATCGGCGGTTATTATATGGGCCGCTGGATTAAATGATGAAGAAAATATAATAGTTGGTATTGTTGAAATTGACGAAATCGATGTGGCATCAAAAATTCCTGGACGAATAGAAGAGCTTTATGTTCGAGAGGGTGATAAAGTTTTGAAAGGTCAGATTCTTGCAAAGTTGGAATCAAAAGAAATAGACGCAAAAATAGCACAGGCAAAAGGCGCGATGGAAGCGGCTAAAAGTAAGGTAGATATGGCAAATAAAGGCGCAAGGTATGAAGAAATAATTGCCGTTGAAAAACTGTACATGCAGGCAAAAGAACAATTTGATTTTGCGAATATAACAAAAAATCGTTTAGAAAATTTATATAAGGACTCGGTAATTTCCACTCATGAGTATGACGAAATAAATTTTAAATATAATACAGCAAAAGATCAGATGGAGGCGGCAAAAGCAAAATACGATTTGGTTTTAAAGGGAGCCAGAGAAGAAGAAAAAAATGGCGCGGAAGGATTATACCATCAGGCAGAAGGAGCTTACAATGAAGCAATTGCATACTATAAGGAATTGGAATTAAAGTCTCCGACTGACGGCGAAGTATCCAATAGAATTGCAGATCAAGGCGAAGTGATCGCAAGCGGATATCCAATTTTTACAATAATAAATCCAAGGGAATATTACGTTGTATTACAACTTAAAGAAAATGAATTGGGAAATTTGAAATTAGGTGATTCGTTCAAAGGAGAAGTTCCGGCATTAAAAAATAAATCAGTGGATTTTAAAATTAATTTTATTTCACCAATGGCTGATTTTGCATCATGGAAACCAACAAACCAAAAAGGCGATTTTGATCTTAAAACTTTTGAAGTTCACTTAAAAAGTGAACTTCCGATTGAGAATATTAGACCGGGAATGACAGTAAGAATTAAAATATAAAATAAAATGAATTTGAAATCGATAAACAAAATAATTATTCGTGAGTTTAAAAGGATTAAAGAAAGAAGAACTCTTTACCTTTTAGAAATAATCTTACCTTTGATTGTGTTCTTTTTATTTGCGGAAATTTATAAAGAAGAATTAGTTCACGATCTTCCAATTGCAATACTAGATAATGATAACACAAGTCTTTCAAGAAAAGTTACAAGATTAATTGACTCGTCACCGACAATGAATATAGTTGAAAATTTGTACTCGATTGAAAATATAAAATTAGAATTTAAAAAAGGAAATATTCAAGCAGCTTTTGTAATACCGAAAAAATTTGAAAAAGATGTTAAGTCGGGAAAAGGTACAACGGTGATAGTTTACAAAAACTCGACCAACATTTTGGTATCCAACTATATTTATAAAGAAAGCGCACAAATAATTAAGACCATTTCCGGTGGTGTTTTACTCAAAAAATTAAAATCTACCGGATTGAATAACGAAAAAGCATTCGCAGTAATTAACCCAATTAAAATTGAAACAGCCTCACTTTATAATTCAAATTACAGTTATGAAAACTATTTAGTTCCGGGCTTATTAACTTTTTCATTACAAATGATGATTATGCTTTCCGCAGTTATTGTAATAAGCTCTGAATTTTCCCACAATACATTTCACGAACTGGTGACGTTTGCCGAAAATAAAGCTTATAATATTCTGATTGGAAAAAGTATTCCTCATTTAATAATTCATGCTGCCTCAATAATCTTAATTATTGGTGTCGTTTTTCCTATTTACAATATTAAAATTAATGGATCTTACCTTTCATTGATATTATTAATGTTTGTTTTTGTTTTCGCTTCATTTTTGATGGGGCTATTCATTTCGGCAATTCTTAATGATCAATTTCTTGCAACAGAAGTCGCGGTTTTTATTAATACACCGGCATTTATTTTCAGCGGATTTACATTTCCCATTTGGGCAATGCCCCAAATTCATAGAATGTTTGCACAACTTCTGCCGTTTACTCATTTCTTAAACGCATTTTTAAAAGTTTATCAAATGGGTGCGGAAAATCATGATATTTACAATGAGCTTGCAGTGCTTGGCTTTTTTAGTATAATTTCAATAATTGGTATTCTCACAGCGTTACAATTTAAAATGCACAAACTAAAAGAAATTTATGAATCTGTAGTTGGTATGGGTTGATAAAATGAAAAGTTATAAATCAATAAAAAAAATATTTGTAAGAGAACTAAGATTAATTGCGAAAGATATAAATATTAGATCTGTTATTTTATTGGCGCCATTGTTTTATTCTTTCTTTTACGGATCAATTTATTATAACAAAGTTGAAAGCAATGTTGAAATTGCCATATTGGATTTAGACAATTCCGCAACAACACATAAAATAACAAGATTCTTTGACTCACATCCAATGCTCAAAATTGTAGATAATATTTCAAGTATTGACGAGGGCAATCAAAAACTTTTATCGGAAGAAATAAAAGGAATCATTTACTTTCCAAAAAATTTTGAGGCAAAACTGAAAAATGGAAAACCTTCAGAATTAAAAATTTATTTAAGCGGAACAAGATTTTTAGTTTCAAATGATTTGAACAAAGCGATTAATGAAGTTATCGGTTTTACAAACGCGTCTATAAGTGTAAAATATTTTGTAACCAAAGGGAACGGTTTTGAACAAGCAAAAGAACATATACAGCCGGTGAAAATGGACATTAGACCAATGTTCAACTTTACCGAGTCGTATGGTGATTTTTTAATTCCAGCAGTATTTGTTCTCATATTGCAGCAAACATTACTGATAGGTCTTTCTGAAAGCATGGCAAAAGAAAGAGAGTCAAATTCAATTAGAGAATTAAATCGGCTGGCAAATGGGAAACCAAATTTAATAATAAACGGCAAAGGAATATTTTATTTGATTTTGTTCGGTTCGTACTCTCTTTTTTTTGTTATCGTAAATTTTAACATATTTAAAATACCGAACAGAGGCGAGTTTTTTCCGATATTTATTCTTACCGGAATAATGTTAATTTCCGTAATTAACCTTACAATTTTTCTTTCGTCATTTTTTAAAAGAAAAATAATTTCACTGCAATTTTTAACATTGACATCATACCCGGTATTTCTAATTTCCGGATACAGCTGGTTGGGACAATCAATGCCAGCCTATTTAAAAATAATTTCAAATTTAATTCCCAGTACGCCATATTTCGCCGCATATACAAGAATAACACAAATGGGAGCGGGAATATACGATGTTTTGCCGGAGATGATTCACTTGGTTATTCTTGCTTTAATTGGATATGGGCTCGCTTATTTTAGAATAAATCATTTAATAAAAAATTCTTATGGGAACACACATTCCCAAGAATCGATTTTAAAAACAACTTAAACAAGAGGTTTAAAATGAAAAAAATAATTGTTGTATTAATTGTAATGTTTTCCGTTTCAAATATTTATTCACAATCATTAGGTTATTCTATTGGAGTAATTGGTTCACATTTTCATAATGATTCGAATGAAAATAAAATTAGTGAATCTAACAATCCTTATGGTTATGGACTTGTAATCAGCAAAGGATTAACAAAAGAATTTTCAATTGCGTTAACCGGTGAATATTTAGATGATAATTTAGAAAATGGATTTGGCAAAGAAAAAGATCTGCGATTTCATTTCACAGGTCTTCTGCATCCCTATGAATTCAAAAGCATACAGCCATATTTTTCAGGCGGATTTGTTTTCACACACAGAAATATTGAATACAATGATAATATTCAAAAATCGGATAATTCAAAAGATATTATCAACGCAAGATTGGGTGTTGGAGTTAATGTTCCGTTAATGTCAATGTTATTCATTAATGGCGATTTGGGAATGTACACCGACGGATACGGATATGTAGGATGGGGCAGCAGTTTGGGGCTAAGAATTAGCTTATAAAAAAATCAAGAACTCCATTCTTGATTGGTGTGGAAAAAGGTCATAATTATTCTTAGCTTTGCTTTTATCATAAAGCAATGAAAGAAAATTATGGCCTTTGATAATTTGTTAAATTTATTGAGCAACTTAAAAGAAGACACAGTGCCCGTTTGGGGTAAAATGACTCCTCAGCATATGATTGAACATTTGGTCTTAGCGGTTCAAACCAGCAATGGAAAGTTAATTATTAATAAATGTATAAGCCCGCCTGAAAAATATCCTTTAATGATTAGAATATTGCTTAGTTCTAAACCACTGCCGAAGAATTTTATTAATCCGGTTCTTGGCGAAGGATTACAGCCATTGGTTTATCCAAATTTAGAAACTTCAATTTTACGGTTAAATAATGAAATAAATGATTTTATTATTTATTTTGAAGAGCATCCCGAAGCTAAGATGCTGAACGCAACATTTGGTCCATTAAATTTTGAAGAATGGAAAATGTTTCACAATAAACATTTTACACATCATTTTACACAATTCGGTTTATTGGAAAGTAATTAATTTTAATACATTGTTTTACTTTCTTTCATATCCACCATTAATATTTTGATGTAAGAATAGTAACAAAATAATTACTTAGACATTTGTGCTGAAGACAAAATCATTTTTGTGAATATTGAAAGAAAAGACAAAATGAAAAATACCAAATAGAAAGAATTAAAATATTGACTTTAATAAATCTAATTTCCATTCATTTTTTACAATATCAAAAACCCCAAAGCCGGCGCCGAATTCCCAATAAATATAGCTGAAGTTATTTTTCTTTGCTGTATTAACAATTGTTTGATTCCATTTAATTCTTGATTTCATATCCGCTTTATGATAAGCGCCAAATTCACCAAGATTAATTGGAAAATTATTTTCAATTCCCCATTTTTTTATTTTGGAAAAATGTTTTTCAATTTTAAGGATTTCCTTGTCGGAAGCATCCCATAATTTTCCTCTGAAAAACTTGCTGAATTTTACCCACTCTGCTTCTTGGTGTGTAAAAACGAAAGGTTTATAATAGTGGAATGTTACAATTATGTTATCAACATTATCGGGAATTATAAATTTTCTAAACCCTTCAATATTATTCCATTTTGCCGGACCGACTAATAGAACCCGGTCTCTGTTTTTGTTTCGAATTATCGGTATTACGTTTTTTAATAATCCATTCCAAATTCTTGGAGTTAAAAAATAATGTGGTTCGTTTAATACTTCGAAAAGTAAATTTTGGGAATAATTTTTATAACGCCCACCGATTTGTTCCCATAAAAGATAAAAACCTTTTTCATATTTAAATGGATTTTTATATAGTTCATTAAAATGATGGATGTTAATAATTACAATTAAATTATTTTCCAGAGCTTGATTTATAACATCATCAATCCGAGCAAAAAATTCATTTTTAATTTTAAATGAAATTTTATCTGAAACGTGAGACGACCAGCGAATTGGAATTCTAACCGAAGTGAAACCGGCATCTTTAATTATTTTAAAATACTCAGGAAGGATTTTTAATCCCCACTCGCCTTCACTCGGCGCTTCCAAAGCGTTGCCAAGACTAATACCGCGGGCAATTTTAGTATTTAATTCAAAAGATTTT
The DNA here is from genome assembly GCA_016713565.1 of Ignavibacteriota bacterium. Taxonomy (NCBI): domain Bacteria; kingdom Pseudomonadati; phylum Ignavibacteriota; species Ignavibacteriota bacterium. The sequence goes on along the minus strand of JADJOX010000007.1, from coordinate 1,413,287 downwards.
AGCATAATATTATTTTATAACTTGTTAAAATTACAAATTACGCTTATTATTATTTTAAATATATTTTGAGGATTTAGTGAACGCACGACACACATTTTTTTTATTTTTAATAATATTATTTTATTCATGTCAAACGCAAAAAGAAATTAAACCCGTTTCACCAGAATACAAGAAAGAAGTTGAGGACTGGCATAATAAAAGAATTGAAAATTTGAAAAAAGAATCCGGATGGCTTAATTTAGTCGGGCTTTACTGGCTTGAGGAAGGTGAAAATACAATTGGATCAAGCGATAAAAATAAAATTGTTTTCCCTAAAAACGCTCCAGCGGAAATTGGTAAGGTTATAAAAAAGGATTCATCTTTAATTTTTGAAAGCTACAATAACGTAAATGTTTTTTCCAATGGCAACAGAGTAAACAAAATAGAAGTTAAAAATGATATGTCGGGAAATCCGACAATATTTGAGTTAGATTCCTTTAGATGGTTTGTTATTAAACGCGAAGAAAAATTTGGAATTAGATTAAGAGACTTGAACGCCGATCTGTTAAAAAATTTTGAAGGCATAGAAAGGTTTCCGATTGATGGAGATTGGAAAATTAAAGCCGAATTTATTCCAAACAAGGTTCCAAAAGAAGTTGAAATACCGACAATTATTGGAACAATTGAAAAAGATTTCTCTCCTGGAAAATTAAAATTTTTAATTGATAAAAAAGAATTTACTTTAGAACCAACTTCAGCCGGAGATAAAATGTTTTTGGTTTTTGCAGATCTAACAAGCGGTGATGAAACATATGGGGCCGGAAGATTTTTAGTTATTGATAAACCTGATTCAAGCAATAATGTAATAATTGATTTTAATAAAAGTTATAATCCGCCATGTGCCTTTACTAAATTTGCTACATGCCCGCTACCTACAAAAGAAAATAAATTAAAAGTTAAAATAACAGCCGGCGAAAAAAATTATAGTGGGGGACACTAAATGTTGTTAAATTTTACTGTAAATGTGCTTCCGCATCCCTTTTCGCTTTTTACAAAAATTTCCGCGTTGTTTAATGCACAATATTTTTTTACCAGAGCCAAACCTAATCCGTTTCCTTCAAACTTTCTGGTATAACCCTGAGATTCTTGAGTAAAAGGGTCAAAAATCTCTTTTAAAAATTCTTCCGAAATCCCAATTCCAGTATCTGAAACGTCAACAAGTAAATAATTATCCAAATTATAAGACTTTATTGAGACTTTTCCCGATTGCGTATATTTTATTGCATTATCAACCAAATTGGTAAACAATTGACCAACCGAATAATAATCAACATTTACAAATGGATTTTTTGATTCATTGATTAAGCCGAATTCCAAACCTTTATTTACCGCATCAATTTTAAATTCCGAATAAACAGACCGCAGTACATCTTCTTCCAAATTTAACTCTTGATTAATAATCTCATAAGTTCCGGTTTGTATCTGTGACATATTTAAAATTGAGTCAACCGTTCTAATTAATCTTTGTCCGCCAATAGATATAGAGCGAAAAATATCGTCAAACTGTGTAAAATTCATATCAAGAAGTTCATCTTTCAATAAAGAACTGTAGCTTAAAATTGTATTTACAGGAGTTCTTATTTCATGAGACATACTCGCAAGAAAATCGGTTTTCAATCTATTTGACTTTTCTGCATTTTCTTTTGCAAATATAAGGTCTTCTTTATTTCTTTTTTGTTCAGTTATATCTCTAACATTTGCAAGTATAAAATCGTTGTTATCGATTGATATCTTTGTTAAAAAAACTTCAACCGGAAATACAAATTTATCACCCGGTCTCATTGCTTTCCATTCGAACAATTGATCTTCGCCCGCAACCACTTTCTGCCAATAATCTTTCACTTTATACATAGGGCTGTCGCTGCTTGATATTTGACTTATATTCATCGACAAAGCTTCATTTTTTGAAACGTTGTACAGACTTAATACTTTATCATTAACGTCAATTATATCACCGTTTGTATCGTGTATGAAAATAGCGTTATAAACATTATCAAAAACTTTTCTCAAGACTTCTTTTGTTCTTATTAAGGTGCTGTTTGCACGTTTTTGTTCGGTAACATTTCTAAGGTTTGCAAGTACGTAATTATTTTCTTTTATCGATAATTTTGACAAGTAAATTTCTATATCGTATAGCTTGTCATCCTTTAAAGAATTTGTTTTAATTTCAATTACTTTGTTTTCCCCTTGTAATACTTTTTCCCATTCGGATTTTAATTTTTCAAGGTTATAAGAGTCTTTAACTAAGTCGGAGATATTTAACGTTAGCGCATATTCATTTGTAATATTGTGAAAATCTAAAATTCTTTCATTAACTTTAATTATTTTTCCATATTCATCATGTATAATTATTCCATTATTGCCGCTGTTAAATATTGTAGATAAAACTTCCTCAGATTCTTTTAGATCCAGCTCAGCAATTTTTCTTTTTGTAATGTCTTCAACCGTACCTTCAAATATAATATTACCGTTTTCATCAATGTATTTTCGCGCGCTTTCGGAAATGTAAATTATACTTCCGTCTTTTTTTCTCCATTCAGATTCAAAACCAAGAATATTTCCGTTATTAATTAAATAAGGCTGAATTTTTTCATTATTTAATAGTTCAATAAATTCTTTTCTTCTATTGATGTCAACATATCCGTAAGAAATATTTCTGTTAAACTTCAAATCATCTTCGTCAATTCCAAGTATTTTAATAAACGCATTGTTTGCCATTAAAAGCTCGCCGGAAAATGATGTTTTATAGAAACCAATAGTAGCGTTTTCAAACAAACTTCTAAATCGCTTTTCACTTTCAATCAATTTTTTTTCAATAGAAGATTTGAACAAAGCAATCTCAATAGAAGTGTGAAGTTCTCTTACTTCAATCGGTTTAATAATATAAGCATATGGCGATGTAGCTTTTGCTCTTTGCAGAGTTTCGTTGTCTGCATATGCGGTCATATAAATAATTGGAATGCTGAATTTTTGACTTATTAAGTTAGCTGTTTCTATTCCGTCAATTTCACCGCGTAGATTTATATCCATCAAAATCAAATCCGGTGTATTATTTTCGACAGAAAGCAAAGCTTGCTCTCCGCTAAATACTGCATCAGAAACCAAATACCCTAAATCTCCAATACGGCTTTGTATTTCTAATGATACAATACTCTCATCTTCAACAACTAAAATTTTTGGCGGCGTCATACTTCCTTTGTTCTTACCTTATTTCTATCAATAAAAATTATTTTATATTCTGTACCGACACTGTTCTTTATCTGAAGCGTTCCTTCTATTTGCCCAACCAAACTATTAATTAACTGAAATCCCAAAGATTTAGTCGTTCTTTTTTCAAAATCCTGAGGCAGTCCAACTCCGTTATCCGAAATTGATAATTCATATTTTAAATCTTCAATTTTCTTTAACGATACAGTAATTCTTGGTTTTTCAATCTTGTAATTTTCCGGAAAGGCATATTTCATCGAGTTTGAAACAACTTCATTAATTATTAAACCGCAAGGAACAGCTGTATCTATATTTAACTTAACATCTTCAGAATCAACAATTGTTCTAATATGACTGTTATTTTTATAAGAATTAAAAATATAACTTGTCAGATTCTGAATATACTCTTTAAAATCGATATGTGAAAGTGTTTTAGATTGATAAAGTTTTTCGTGAACAAGAGACATTGATTTAACACGTGTCTGGCTGTCTTTGAATATATTTTGAATTTCTTCATTGTCAAACTTTTTACTTTGAAGATACAGTAAACTGGAAATTATTTGTAAATTATTTTTCACTCTATGGTGAATTTCTTTTAATAAGACTTCTTTTTCGTTAAGAGAATTTTGTAAGAGTTCTTCGCCTTTTTTTCTTATAGTAATTTCGTTTTCAAGAGCAATGTTGGATTCTGCCAACTCGGCGGTTCTTTCAATTACCTTTTTTTCTAAGTTAATTTGCGCTTCACCCAGAGCTTCTGTCATGGCGTTAAACGATTCAGACAATCCCTCAAGTTCATCGCCGGATTTTATTTCGGAACGTACGGATAAATTTCCCTGAGTCACTTTTTTTGTAACTTCATTTAAATGATGAATCGGTTTGCTTATTTTTCTTGCAATTAGAATTGAAGCTATTAAACCAATTAAAATTGATACAACCGAAGAAGAAATGGTTCTAAAATATATTTGTCTTATTCCATCGTTGTAGTTCTTTAAACTAAGTCCAATATGAATCCAACCCCATTCAATTCCAGAATAACTAAACGGATATTTATAATAAAAAACCTCATCCTTTAATAATGGTTCATAAACAAATTCTCCTTTTAAAGCATCTGAATTTTGTTCAATCCATTTTCCGCGTAAAGTATCCAAGGTCCAGCCGCTGTCTAAAATAACCAAAGAAAATCCGTCTTTTTTTGTAATTATAGTATATTGAATTGATTTACTTTCTTCAACAACTTTAATACAATGTTCAAGCGCAAAACTATAGTCTTCAGAGATAATCGCGGTAGCTGTAACTTGACTTATAGACGAAGCAATGTCTTTGGCTTCGGAATTCATTCTTTCAATTAGCATTTGTTTCTGAAAAGGAATAGTGGTGACAATAAAAATTGATAAAGTCACAATTATGAGCATCCAAGAAAGAAAAGTAATTCTAAAAAATATGGTTCTTCTTTTTTTCATTTTTCATTTTTTAATTTTTGATAATCATTCCAAAGTTCGCTTGTTCCGGCAAAGGAAGAGTCGCTATATGTGTAAGAACCAAGGGACTTAAGAATTTTACCCAGCTGCTTAATATTGGGCAAATTTTCATAATTTATAGATGCGTTATGAATAATTTCCTTTTCTGTTTTAGAAAAACTTTTAGGCAAACAAATTACTTCGTTTACCAAATTTTTTCTTTCGTAAATTTTATATAATGCTTTAGAGATTTGCGGGTTTAGTTCTTTAATTGCAAAATATGAAATACTGCTTATTATGCAGAAATCAGCTTTTTCAAAAAATACCGGCAGAATGCTTTGCATAGGTTTTTCAGTAAACTCAACTTTCTTAAAAAAATTATATTTATTTTTTGCTCCATTTTGCAGACATAACAAATCAAGCCAAAGTTCATTTATTATTTTAAACTTTCCACCCTGAACCATTATGGTTTTGCCTTTCAAATCGTTAAAACCCGAAATTTTATTTTTAGAATTTGCAAATAAATATAAATCGAAGGCTTTTTTATTTCCTGTATTTAAAATTACAATTGGTTCAAGCTCATATTTTTTGTCTAAGCTGTTTTCTTTAAAAATTACACCGCTTGTATAAATAATATCAACTTCTTTTTTTGAAATTGCTTCAACCAATTCGGCAGCATTGTTAAATAGGCTTACGCTAATTTTATCAACATCCTTAAAATTTTCTTTTAAAATTTCAGTCCATATTTCCAACACAGCTTGTGCATCTTTAACATTTACGTCTTCCAGCAATTCTTTAGACATTCCCAAACGGTAAAATTTTCTTAGTTTATTTTGAGCTACAGCGTCGTTTAATAAAAAGATTAAAAAAACAAGGAAAAAAAGAAATACGTTTTGAAATATTTTAAGACAATCGTTCATGTTATTTTTGATTTTTTAATTTATTATAATCTTCCCAAAGCTCAAGAGTTTGCTCAAGATCAGAGTTATTTATTTCATAAGATCCGTCAATTTTAAATATTTTATAAACTTGTGAGGTTTTAGGATTTGAATCTATATTATTGCCAAAATTAATTGCCAGATCTTTATATTTTTGTGCTAAGGTACTTCTAAAGCAAAAAAGATCATTTACTAAGTTTTTTCTTTTATACATTATTTTTAGCGTTTTTTTAATTTGAGGATTCATTTCTGACATAATATCAAATGTACTGCTAGTTATAATGGAAAAATCATTTTTACCAAAAAAAGTACCCAAAATTGTTTTAGATGCATTTTCTTCAAATATGATTTTTTTAAAGAAATTTTCCTTTTTTGTTATTCCGTTTGATAAACACAAATAATCGAGAAAAAGCTCACTAAGAGTTTTATACCTTCCACCCTGAACAACAATTGTTGAGTTTCGTAAATCATTAAAACTTTTTAAAGTTATTTCCTTTTTTCCAATAAATAAAAGATCAAAAGATTTTTTCTTGTTTAATAATGTGCCGTAATACGGCTCAATTTTTAAGGAAGACTTATGCATTAAATATTGAGGTACATTGAGAAACAAGTAATCGACCTTTTCACTGTTAATATCCTTTATCATATCATCAATATTTTTATAAATGAATGTTGAGGTTTGCAAACTTGTTATAAATCTTTCATGAATCATTTTAGCCCAAAGATCTATAATTACTTTTGCGTCTCTTATGTTTACATCATTAAACATTTCATTAGTAATTCCAATATTTGAATTGTGTTTTGTTTGAGCGTCTTGGGCAATTAAATCGCTGTAAATTGTTAACATTACAATCAATAAAGTTAGAATATTAATTAATGCCTTTTTACCGTATTTTTTTTTCATAAGCGAAAATGTGTTTAATTAAATCATTTTTTTATTTTATTGAATTTCTCTGTTAATATTTCAATTTCTTTTAAATACTTCTCCTCAAAAACTATTACATCTTCGGATTTAAATAAATTTAATATTTGTTTGCCGGAAGGCGTTTTGCCAAGCTTAGATGCTGCGATGAGCAAAGATTTTCTTAGATCGGGCTCAATCAATTTATTAATGCACATTAATCCGTTTACCAAAATTGGACTAGTCTCAATTACAACAAGTTCTTTTTTTAATTGCGGATTTAATTCTAACATTGTGTTATAAGACATTGAAGGAATAACACAAACATCTGCTTGATTAAAAAAAACCGGCAATAAAGCTTGAGAAGGCTTTTCAAATTCTCTCATTTCTTTAAAAAATTTATCAATTTTAATTCCTTTATCATTAAGAAAAACGGTTAACCACATTTTTGCCAAACGACCCGAAGTTTTTGCCGGAAGATTAATTATCTTATTTTTAAGATCTTCTATTTTATGAAAATTTTTATCTTTTTTTACAACAACAATAAAATCATATCCATGTTTTCCATTAATGGAAGTTATTAAATGCGGTTCAAGTTTTACTTTGTTTCTTATTGCCAAAAAATCCAGCGTTGGAATTGCAACCAAATCAACCTTATTATTATTTATTGCAGAAATCAGCTCATCGCTTGTTTCAAATATTGAAGTTTCCGGAGTTATTGTGGAGTTCATATTTTTTAATAATTCATTTCCCCACATTTTAATAGCGGCTTCCGCATCTCTAATATCAACATCATTAAAAAGTGAAATTGAGAAGCCAACATAAATTGGTTTAAGATTATTATTTTCAAGTTTTTGCTGTGCGAAAACGGAACTGTAAAAAAGTAAAAAAAGCACAAACGCCTTAGGTTGATTTTTCATATAGGCTAATCCAAATTTTTTCCAATGGTAAATTCTAATTCTGCCAAAGTTTCATAATATGTAAACTGAGCTTTATAATATTGAACTTTCATTACCGCTTCAAACAACTGAGCCTGTAATAAATCTTGAAGCTCAACAAGTTCACTTTGATAAGCTCTATCGTTTAATTCACAATTTTCTATGGCAGAAACCATTGCAGATTTTAATGTTGTCATCTGATCTGAAGCTGAAGAATATTCTACAAAAGCTTTTTTTACTAAAATTTCCAAACCGTTTTCTAATAGTTTTTTCTGACTTTTTATTTTTTCAAATCTATAATTTGCCTCATCAACTTGAGCAGATGCCCTAAAACCGTTAAAAATTGGCATTTGAACCCCAAGACCGACCGTCCATGAAAATTTATTAACGTCGGAAACCAATCCGTATTTATAATTATTTTGAACAAGATTTAGCGAACCCATTATTCCAACCTTTGGCAGATAACCGCTGTAAGCTTCGTCTACCTTATCTTCAAAAATAGATTGAGCAATTTCTAAAGTTTTCCAAGTAGGATTATTTTTATACGCAGTAATTAATAAATCTTCAAAATTATAAAAAGATTTTTTAAGCTCTAAACTATCACGCGTTACAGAAATATTATATTTTAAATTTTCGCCCAAAGCATTTAACAAAGCGGATTTTGCCAATTCTAAATTATGTTTAAAATAAAAATTTATTGATCTAACGTTATCTACAAGAATTTTGTTTTTAAGAAAATCCGTTTTTGAAACGGTACCCGAACCGTTAAGATATAGATTTTCAGTAAGTTCCAAAGTAGTTTCAAGTCTTGCCAGCGATTCATCACCAATTTCGGTAAGCTTTTGAAGTAGATAAACCGAATAAAATCTTTTTTTAACATCAGCAATAATTTGAAGCTCATTTTTTCTGGCTTCTTCTTGGGCAAGCACTAAAGCACTTTCGGCTTGACCAACCAAAGAAGAAATATATCCGCCGGTATAAAGCGGGTAGACCAATTCAATTGAACCCATGATTAAAGTTTTATCCATTAGCTTTATATTTTGTTCGGGAATTTCAATTCCTCCAAGTTCAAGTCCCGGTATTTGCAATGGAAGCTCAAATGTTGACGCGGGAAATATAAAGTTTGGAGCTTCGTCCATTGTGGAAACAGAAGCCGATAAATTTATTTGAGGCCAATAAGCCGAATTTGCTTGGCTTAATTGCGATTCAGATATTCCTATTGAATTTTTATTAACAGAATTTAACGGATGGTGTTTTAAGGCATAAGTTATACATGTTTGAAGATCTAATTCCTTATCAAAAGCGATATCTTGAGCAAAATTATGATTGATCAAGAATATAAAAAACAATAAAATAAATATGTAAAACTTATATTTTCCTTTCATAAAGATTCCAAATAATTTAAATAGTAATCAATTATCGAAAATCTTTTTCAATATTGTAAGTTTGTTTTTATAAATATTTAGTTTTAATTATTTGGTTAAATGTGGTAAACAGTCGATTCTTTTTTCAGTTTCACGGTGAAAGTACTTCCAATTCCTTTTTGACTTTTAACGGAAATCAATCCATTATTTAATTCTAAATATTTTTTAACTAAAGCCAAGCCGAGTCCGTTTCCTTCAAACGATCTTGTGTAACCCATTTCCTCTTGCCTAAAAGGTTCAAATAAAGTAGGAAGAAATTCTTCGGAAATTCCAATGCCCGTATCTGAAATTTCAACAATTGCGTAATCGTCATCGGAAGAAATGGAGATTTGAATTTTTCCGGATTTTGTATATTTAATGGAGTTATCAAACAGATTAATAAATAATTGGGTTAATGTATATGAATCTGCAATTATAAAAAAATCTTCAGAATCTTGAGTTAACTCAAAACGCAGGTTTTTTTGATTGGCAAAATGCTTAAACTCATTATAAATTGGTTTAATTAAATCGGACACCGAGACTTTTTCAAGTTTCATGTCATATGAACCAGCTTGAAACTGTGACATATTTATGATTGAATCAATTGTTCGAATTAATCTTCTGCTTCCGCTGTCAATCATCTCAAAAGAAGATTTAATGTCCCCGTTTACGTTTTCGCCTAAATCTGATTTAATTAGCGAAATAAAGTTTAATATTGTATTTACAGGTGTTCGGATTTCATGAGACATTCCGGCAAGAAATTCCGATTTTAATTTATTGGACATTTCTGCCCGTTCTTTTGCAATTATTAATTCATCGGCAGCTTTTTTTCTTTCAGTTAAATTTGTAATAATTGATACAATTATTTCTTCATTGCCGTAATTAATTATTGTTGAATTTACTTCAATAGGAATTTTATCTCCAAATTTTGTTATTTGTGAAGTTTCAAAATGATCAACACGATGTTTGGCTAATCTGGGAAAACCAACATTGTCCCAATAATTTTGTGTCCAATTTGGATCTATATCCGGGATTCTCATTTTTGTCAACTCATCAAACGAATAACCCAGCATTTGTACGGCAGCATTATTGACATAAATTATATCTGCGTTTTTACTTATCCAAAATATTGGAGCTCCGCTCATTTCAACGGATTTTTGCGTTATATACAGATTTTTGTGCGCTTCTTTTTGTGCTGTAATATCTCTTACATTAGCCAAAATATAATTTTTTTGATTTAAGAAAATTCTGGAAAGAAAAACTTCCACGTCAAAAACGTAATTTTCTAAAGGTCTTTTTGCTTTCAATTCAGTTAGAAAAGTTTCGCCATTGATTACTTTTTCCCACATTTTTTTTGCATTTTCAAAAGAATTGTTTTCATCCGCATAATCGGCAATGTTCAGTTTAATTGCGTCGGAAAATGAAATGTTGTATAAACTTAATACTTTGTTATTTACAGTTAATATATTTCCATGTTCATCATGAATAAAAATGGCGTTGTAAACATTATCAAAAACCATTTGCAGAAATTCTTGTGAATGTTGAAGTTCAAATTCCGCCATTTTTCTGTTTGTAATATCCTCAACAGTGCCTTCAAATATTAAGTTTCCGGATTCGTCAAAATCTTTTCTCGCGCTTTCGGAGATATAAATTATAGATCCATCCTTTTTGCGCCACTCCGATTCAAATCCGGCAATACTTCCGTGTTTTTTTACCTGATCAATAAATTCTGTTCTTCTTTGTGGAATTACATATCCATTAGAATTTAGATTTGAGTTTTGCATTTCCTCTGACGAATTATATCCCAGCATTTTGAATAATGCATTATTCACCATTAAAACATTTCCGCTTTCGCTTGTTCTGTAAAGTCCAAGCGTTGCATTTTCAAATAAACTTCTAAAACGACTTTCACTTTCGAGAAGATTTTTTTCCATTTCCTTTCTTGAGGAAATATCCTGTTTTATTGCTATAAAGTGACTAATTATATTAGAGCCATTTTCTGTGACTGGAGTAATAATCATTTCTTCATAGATTAATTCACCGTTCTTTTTTTTGTTTATAATTTCACCGCTCCAAACATTTCTATTTAATACTGTATTCCAAATGTTTTTGTAAAACAGAATATCGTGTTTGCCTGATTTGAAAATTCTGGGATTTTTTCCAAGCAGTTCGTCTCTGCTATATCCCGTTGATTGAGAAACCGCGGAGTTGCAGAAAATAATATTTCCTTTTCTATTTACAATCACAATACAATTGGCGGCAGATTCTATTGCTTTACTTTGAAGCATCAATTTTTCCTGAGCTTGGAATATAACTTTTTTACTCTCGCTTATTTTTTCGTTTAAGTCAAAATTTAAGTCAATAGAATTCTTAATCATTAATTGTTGAAAATACTCACGTCTTGAATAATATTCCAAAGAGTATGAAATTCCAACTCCTGCTATATTAGAAGCTAGAAGATAAAAGATACTTATAAAAGAAATGTGCTGATCCAAATCGATTACAAACTTTGAAAAGAAAAGATATATAAAAAATATTGAGAATCCGGAAATCATTGACCACAGATATCTTTGTTTTAGATAAACGTAACTCCAAAAATAAATTAAAATAAGACCAACATAATATGAATCGTTTAACTTTGGTGAGGCAATTACAATAAAAGAAATGTCAACAGTACCAACTAAAATTGTTGCTACGGATAATAACAATTGAGTATGGGTCGAATTTTTTAAATTGCTGGCATAAAAGGCTATAGAAACTATAAAAACTGATGTTAAAAAACGAACGATTAAAAATTTAGTTGAGAATTCTGGTATAAAGTACATATCAAAAGGAAAAAAAACGAGAAAGAATAGTGCGCCGACAATTGCCGAAATTTTTATTTGAAGTTTAGAATTACTTTGAAAATAGTTTAAATAATACTTTTCCAGCGGTTTTGGAAACCGTAAAAGTATTGGATGAAGTTTAACATCAATTTCTATTTTTTGATCTGAAGATAATTCCGATAGAAATATTTTGTCCCAATGAAATAGCTTTTCTAATATTTTTGAAACCAGGTTCAATATTTTATAAATTTTGTAAATGTAGTATTATCGAAAGATGAGTAAATAATTTAATTAGCAAATATGCTTTTATGATTTTCTACAATTTTGAAATTAGCTAAATTTGACTTGTTGATAAATAAATAGAAAATTGGATGAATATAAAAAACTACAAACATATAATATGGGATTGGAACGGGACAATTTTAAATGATCTTCAACTCTGTGTTGATATTGGAAATAATTTATTTAGAAAAAAAAACCTTCCCGAAATATCTGTAGAAAAATATAAATCCATTTTTACAATACCGGTTATAAACTATTACATTGCCGCAGGATTTGATTTTACTAAAGAATCCTTTGAGATTGTCGGTAAAGAATGGATGGATGAATATGAAGAAAGAAAATTTGAGTGTAAGCTTCACAATGGAATTATCGAGACAATGGAAAAGTTCAATACTTTGGAAAAAGAGCAATCGTTACTTTCAGCTTATAAACAAGATAATTTGATTAAAATGGCGGAACATTTTAATTTAACTAAATATTTTTCACATATTACAGGATTAGATAATATATATGCGGCGGGAAAAATTGATTTGGGAAAAAATCTAATGAAATCTATAGGAAACAAACCCGGCGAAGTGCTGATGATAGGAGATACAATTCATGATTTTGAAGTCTCGCAAGAAATTGGAGCTAATTGCGTATTAATTGCAAGCGGACATCAGAATTTTGAAACACTTAAGAAAACAGGTGCAAAAACATTTGAGAATTTAATAGAATTATTAAACTCTATTTAAGAGACAAGGTCTGTTAAGGTTTTTGTGCAATAAAATCAATAATTGCAGCTTTGCCTTTATGATGTTCTCCTTCATAAATAAACTTTTCGATGGAACTTAGTAATTTTATATTCAAAGACCCGAAATCATTTTTAATTATTTCTTCAGAAAACAACATTTCTTTATTCTTTGGTCCGCCGGAACTGTATTTCAACTGATCTTTTGAAAAGGCTTCTAAAATTAAAATTCCATTTGGTTTAATATAATTCAGCAATTTTAAGTGAACTTTTTTTCTAATATCTTCAGAGGGATGAACAAAAATTAACGCAATACAGTCAAAAAAATTTGACTGGCATTCATAGTTTTCCAAAGAACATAAAGAATAGTTTACGTTTATATTATTTGATTTATATAACTTTGTGGCTTTTTCCTTTGCAATTCTAGAAGAATCGAAAGCAAAAACATCCCAACCGAGTTGAGCAGCAAAAGCAGAATTTCTACCCTCTCCTTCTGCAGGAAATAAAATTTTACCAGGTTTAATTTCTGTTAAAGTTTCTTTTAAAAATTCATTAGGTTCTGTTCCGTAAACAAATTCTTCCTGAGAATATCTTTCATCCCAAAAGTTTATCATTAGCTAATGTCTTCTCTATTTTAATTTATCATGAAAAACTTTCTTGAACTTTTCCACTTTTGGAGTAATTACAAAACTGCAGTAAGGTTGAGATTTATTTTGTTCGTAATAATCTTGATGATAATTTTCCGCAGGAAAAAAGTTTTTAAACTTTGTAATTTCAGTTACAATTGGATCTTTAAATACTTTTGCAGATTCTAATTTCGTCTTGTATTCTTCCGCTACTTTTTTTTGTTCGTCATTATGGTAAAAAATAACTGATCTGTATTGAGTGCCAACATCTTCACCTTGACGATTTAATGTTGTAGGATCGTGCGTTTTCCAAAAGACTTCCAACAAATCTTTAAATGAAATTATAGAAGGATCGAATGTAACTTGAATAACTTCGGCATGTCCAGTATTTCCGGTGCAGACTTCTTTGTATGTCGGGTTTTCCTTTGTTCCGCCGCTGTAACCGGAAACAGCTGACTCAACACCTTTTAATTTTTCGAAAATTGTTTCGGTACACCAAAAACAACCGGTTCCAAATGTCGCGGTTTCATATTTATTGTTTGTATTCATAATTTTAGCTTTCTTCAAATTTTGAGCAAAAATATTTTCATTAAATGATAAGATAACAGTAATAATAAAAAATAATAAAGTGATTTTTTTCATATTAAATATCTTTCTAAAAAGTTTTGAGTGTTCTACAATAGTTTTTTAAAAAAGTTTTATATCTAAAAAAATAAATGCTAAAAGTGAAATGTCAAAGGTGAAAAGAAGGTAGCAATTAATCTAATTCAACCATCAATATAATACTTAATTTCTATTTAGATAAAAATTACAATTTAATTTTCGCTGAATATAAACTGTAATCCGTAAGTCAAAGCTTCGGGAGGACAACTGTAATGTGTCCCATTTTCAAAAATCTGCAATTTAATTTTCTTATCATTTTTTAATACACTTTTAATATTTCTCGTCAAATTTTGTATGGGAATTTTATAATCATGCTCACTCTCAAGTTCACCGAAGCTGACAAAAATCTTTCCACTATAATTATCTAAATTATTTGATGAACTTAACAATTGTTCAATATCATTTTTCAAATAAGGACTTCCGGCAATATAACCGTTAAATAAATTTATATTTTTAATCAAAGTATAAATTGCAAATAATCCGCCGAGTGAATATCCAGTTAAATATCTTTTATCGGAAGATTTATAATTTTTATCGATATAAGGAATTAATTCATTTTTAATAAAGTTTAAAAACTTCTCACCGCCGCCTGATAATTTTAACATTTCATTTTTTGAAATAGAATAATCGCGCTCTCTGTAGTTTATTTTATCATCGTTCATCATTGAGCCGTAACCAATTCCAACAATTATTATTTCCGGAACATCTTTTGCATACTGCAAATATCTAACAATGCTTGTTGCCATGTTGAAAGAGATGTCTCCATCAAGCAAATACAAAACCGGATACGATTTATTTTCTTTTTCATAATTTTTGGGAACACGGATATATAAGTAAAATGAATCTTTAACTTCTTCAGAAAAAAAAATTTTTAGTTCGGTGTATTTTGTTAAAACATCTTTTTTTGTTGTAGTATAATTAATTGAGTTGCAAGAAAGAAGAAAAAAAGGGAAAATTACGATTATTATTTTATAAAGTGTTTTTCTCATAGCTTTTTCAATTTTAATGGAACCAAGTAATGATTTATGTTTATAATTATCAAATATATATAAGAAAGGTTACAAATGAGCAAAATAATCTTTTTAATTTTATTTACAATTCTTTTATCAAATATAAGCGCACAGAAAAAAATGAAATACAATAAATTAACTCCCGAAGAACAAAAGGTAATATTGCATAAAGCGACTGAAATGCCTTATACCGGACAATATACAAACAATAAAGAATCCGGAACATATGTTTGCAAGCAATGCAATGCTGAGCTTTACAGATCAAAAGACAAATTTGATTCACACTGCGGCTGGCCGAGTTTTGATGATGAAATTCCCGGTGCCGTAACAAGAATTCCCGATGCCGACGGACGACGAACAGAAATAATTTGCAGCAATTGCGGCGGACATTTAGGACACGTGTTTCTTGGTGAAGGGTTTACCGAAAAAAACACGCGTCACTGTGTAAATTCTATTTCACTTAAATTTATTCCAGATAAGAAAAATAAAACCGATAAGTAGAATTTAAATTTGTTTCATTAATTTTGATTTCAAATATATTTAAGTTTTGACAATTTTAAAGCAACGCAAATGAACGGTTACTTATTTACTAAAACAAAATAACCGTTTGGTTCAAGTGTAAATTGAACACCGGAAACTAAATCAATTTTATCGTTTGTAAATAAATTTGTCAGACTTAAATTTACATTTTTATCAGTTACTTTAAATTCTTGTTTATTATTTGAAAGATTTATCAAAACATAAATTTTATCATTTCCCATTTCTCTGGAAAAGGCAAATATTTTATTGTTATCCGAATTTATAAATTTCATATTTCCGCCTTTGTTTCCGTTCCACATTGCTGAATTTACTTTTTTCTCCGCTAAAACAATTGAGTAAATACTTCGCATTTTGTAATCATGCCATGGAATAAAGTCTTTTTCAAAAAATTGTAATCTTTTATTCATTCCCGCTTCTTGTCCATTGTAAATCAAAGGCATTCCCTTTGCGGTTAACGCAAGAATTGCAAATGGTTCGGCAAGATCACCGAGTCTTTCAAATTCAGTTCCTGCCCAAGTATTCTCGTCGTGGTTAGAAGTAAAATTCATTCTTATATCATCATCAGCATATAATTTTGAATTAACAATAAAGGAATTCTTAATGCTGTCAACTGATATCAAACCCTTTGCGTAATTATTCATAGCATCCTTAAGTTTCCAATTGTAAGTCATATCAAAACCATTTTTGTGCAATTCGGGATTTTCACCTTCAGCAAGCATAAAAACCGGTTTTATTTTGTCTAATTCTTTACGTGTATTTTTCCAAAAATCCAACGGAACCATTTCCGCAACGTCGCATCTGTATCCATCAATATTAAATTCTTTTACCCAATATAATAATGCCTCTGTCATTGCGTTTCTTAATTCTTTGTTTTCATAATTAAGATCGATAACGTCACTCCAATCGGCTACAGGCGGAATAAAATTTCCAAGTGAATCTTTATTGTAAAATTCGGGATTTGTTTTCGTCCATTTGTTATCCCAAGAAGTATGATTGGCAACCCAATCAATTATAACGTGCATTCCAAGCGAATGAATACTATCAACCAGAGTTTTAAAATCTTCTTTTGAGCCGAAATTGGGATTAATAGCTTTATAATCTTTTACCGAGTAGTAACTTCCCAATGTACCTTTTCTATTTTTTTCACCGATTGGATTAATTGGCATAAGCCAAAGAATATCAACGCCTAGCTTTTTTAATTCCGGCAAATGATTTAAAAATGAATTGAAAGTGCCTTCGTTTGTGAATTGACGAATGTTTACTTCATAAATTGAAGCATTATAACTCCATTCAGGATGAACGAAATTTTTGCTTTCCGTAATCTTTTTCTGTTCGCTACAGCTAAAGAACAGAATACTAGCAATAATAATCCACATAATAAATTTTTTCATTTTAGCACCAAAATTTTTTTGACATATTAAAAGTGAAGAATTTTATAGTTATTTTAAATTATCTTAAAATAAAATAATAAAATGAAAAAGCAATATATAGATCCCGCAGTAAAATTTTTTATCGTATTTATTGGCCTAGTTGTTTTGTTGGGAGTTCTTAAAGAGCTGCAGGATATTTTTATTCCATTAACAATTGCATATCTTTTGGTTTTTGTATTTGAGCCGCTTAATGATTATTTAATTAAAAAGAAAATTCCCAGATCTGCGACAACAATTATTGATTTATTAATTATTATTGGATTTTTTTGGGCTCTTTCAACATTTATTATTGACTCTTTCAGCCGTTTTGGTGAGGAGCTTCCTCAATATGAACAAAGGCTGAATAATATAGTTAGAACATCTGCCGCAAATTTTGGAATTGCGGATAAGTTCTTTTTGGAATTTAATATTTCCAAAATACTTACTGATTTGGATTACAGCGGTTTGGCAAGCGGGTTTTTTTCATCAACAATTTCACTTTTCTCTGCATTATTTTTTGTTCTCTTCTTCTTTATTTTTGTAAACAGCAGCCATATGCATTTAATAAACGCTATTAAAAACAGATATATAAAAGTACAGTCATACGAATCAAAAAAATCATTAAAGAAAAAATTGCTTATTGAAGATGAAGAAAATGAGAAAAATGAATATGAGAAAAAAATAAATGAACTTAAGCAAAAACGAGAACAGACAATTCTTAAAGCATTTCGAGAAATTACAGAACAAATTCAAAGATACATTGCAACAAAATTTTTAATAAGTCTTTTAACAGGCATTGTTGTCGGAATAATATTATGGATTTTTAATATTGATTTTTTGATTGTATGGGCTGTTTTATCGTTCTTCTTAAATTTTATTCCCAATATTGGTTCAATAGTCGCAATTATTCTTCCCACAGTAATGACATTAATACAATATGAATCAATCGGATATACAATATTGGTTTCTGGAATTATTACCCTTGCGCAAAATTTAATCGGTAATATTTTAGAGCCAAAAATAATGGGCGATAAACTAGGCTTAAACCCGCTGGTAATTTTACTATCGTTATTGGTTTGGGGATATATTTGGGGAATTGCCGGGATGTTTTTATCTGTTCCACTTACAGCAGTTTTGAAAATTATTATTTCAAATTCTCAGTCGGATAATCTTCAATTTTTAAACGAAGTTATGAGCAATACTGATAATTTGGATCAAAATAGATCATCAGAATAAATAAAAATATTCTTTTATTGTAAACATTTTCCAATTAAAAGGATATAAAGGGGTGATTATTTGATGAAAATCAAAGTAATTTTCATAACTTTTTATTTTCTTTTCTTCAATGTATTTCAGAATATTCATTCTCAAACAACAAATTATTCTAATGAAATAACTGACTTTAAAGATTATTCCGAAAAAGCAAAAAAACTCACAAAATTATTTCCTGATTCAGCAATTTTCTATTATCAAAAAGCATTAACCTTATTGGATGAAGAAAAAAAAATTAAAACTTCCGAATTAATTCTTCTTCAAAAAACCGACATACAAACTAAAATTGGACACATTTTCTTTCAGCAAAGCAAATATTCTTTTGCCGCAAAATATTATAACTTGGCGCTCGAAAATGCAAAAACAACCGGGAATGATTCACTTTTAGCAGAATGTTTTTTTAATAACGGTGAACTTGGATTAGAAAACGGAAAATATGCAAATGCGGTTGCTTCTTATAATGAAGCAATGAAATTGTTTGAAAAAAAATCAAATCAGGATGGGCTGTTTTGGACAAATGTAGGATTGGGAATTGTTTTTAGAGAATTGGGAAATAAAGATCTATCAATTAGGCATCATGAAAAATCTAGAGAAATAGGAGAAAACCTTAACAACAAATATTTTATTGCAGTGAGCAACAATAATATCGGAAATTTATATACACAAATCGGAAATTACCAAACAGCGCTTTCTTATTTGATGAAATCATTAAAAAGCTTTACTGAATTCGGAGATGAAAAATTTGTTTCGGATTGTTATGAAAGTATTGGCAACGTTTATAAAGAGTTGAAAGAATTTCCAAGGGCAATAGAATATTTTAAGCTATCAACGGTCATTGCGGAAAATTTAAATGATAATTACAGACTGCTATCGCGCTATGCTAATTTAGCTTCCTCATTTGTTTCGCTTAACAATAACGAAAACGCATTAATGTATTTCAGCAAAACTTTAGAACTTGCACAAGCCGTTGGAGACAAAGCCAGATTGAGTGAAATTCAAATAATGCTGGCAGATTTTTACAAAAAAAATAATGATCTAATCGAAGCAAAAAACTATTTGAATAAATCAATAATTACTTCAAAAGAAATTGGTGATACTGTAAGTATTATCACTGCGCTTAATAATTTAGCGGAGTTGAATTTAATTGAAAAAAATTATTCAAAAGCCAAAATATTTGCTATAGAAGCGTACAATATTGCAGTAAAAAAGGAACTGCCAAAACATATATCGGAAGCGGCAAAAATATTATCTGAAACACATAACAAACTTAATGATTATAAGCTTGCGTACAATTATTTAATACTTAATAAAAATATAGAAGATTCTCTTTTAACAATTGAAAAGTTTAAAGCTTTGGAAGATATTCAAGCCAAATACAAACTTGAGCAGTTGGAGACCGAAAAGTTAAGAATTCAAAACCAGGCATTGACTTCGAAAAATGAAATCCAGAATAGAAATCTGCTAATTTTAATTTTGATAATTTTAATAGTTATATCTCTTTTTATCCTTGGAACATTTATCTATAAAAAAAGAAAAGAAAAGATAATCGAAAAAGAAAACGCAAATAAATTGACAAAAAAAATAGATTTGCTGAATTCGCAGCTGAATACAAAAAATAGAGAACTTACATCAAAGGCATTAATGATTTCAAGCAATAATAAAATTCTGCATGAAATTGTATTAGAAATTGATGGAATTATTAGTGATGAAACAGGAGATAAAAAGAAAATCAGACAATTAAAAAATAAACTACAAAGTATATCCGAAGAAGAAAGCTGGAAAGATTTTCTGCAGCATTTTGAAGAAGTTCATCCTGAATTCTACAAAAAGCTGAATGAAAATTATACATTGCTTACACAAAGCGAACAAAAAATATGCGCATTTCTAAAAATGAATCTTAACACCAAAGATATAGCTCAAATTACAAACCAAACCACAAAAAGCGTAGAAGTGGCAAGAACAAGAATTAGAAAAAAACTTGGAATTGATCACACAGAAAGTTTAACGCAGGCAATTCATAATTTGTAAAGTTTTCCGAGCAAAATATTTGCAAATTTTACTTTTGAGTGTTTTTGAAAGCCTTTCTGAGTGGTATTGTAGGTGTATGAGTGTTGACCAACCATAATTTCAAATCGTACTTTATACCAAGTCAATTTTAAAAAAATCAGTAAAGATTTTGTACATGAATTTTTCGGTTAAGGAAGAATATTCAATGATCTTCTTGAAAAATGAAAAAAAAATCGAAATAGATATAATTCATTGCGAAAGCGGTGAATTTAAAGGAGTAACCGAATTTTGGTTTAAATCAAATTATAAAATTGCAAATCTTAAGGTAGTAATTAAAGTTGAAGAATTTATAGATATTATATCCGGATTAGATTTTATTTCCATAAAAAACAACAATTGGACGTTATTAGCCGGATATGAAAATGTAAAAGAAAATCAAAAATGGAGATTTACATTCACGGGAAAATTAAACGGGAATAATGAAAAATTTAACTCGTTTATTGATTATAAAATTTAAGCATTTTAAGATTTTAGCACAGAGAAGCTATGAAGAAAACAATATCATTTTTAATGATTGTACTGATGTTATTATCGTGTAATAAAAAGTCCGAATCAAATGAAATTAAATTTTTCAATTCTAATGGAGATGAAAATAATTCGCAATCTAAACAAAAGATACCGGAACTTATTTTTGAGAGAAAATCTGAGCCGAACGAAAATGCTTTCAGTATTCTGGTTCCAAAAGGTTGGATGATTGAAGGCGGAATTTATAGGGTAAATGCCATTCAAAACGGACCTGGAAATTCAATTGCGGCTAAATTGGATTTTTCAGTAAAAAAAGATGATGTAGGAAGCGTTATGATAAGATTGCTTCCTGATGTTTTATTCTTTGATTCAAGATTCAGTCCTGCCGGACAAATGGGATTATTTCCCGAAGGAAGTTATTATCAAGGAATGACGGTTTACAATATTATGGATGCTGAAGAGTTTATTTATAAAATCGCCTTTCCTTATGCACATGCCATAGCCCAAAATGTTCAAATTTTGGATAAAAAAAACATGAATAAATTTGCCGCAAATTATGAAGCATGGATCAAAAGGACATTGCCTTATTTAACTATGAGTTATGATGCTGCTTGTCTAAAATTTAGATATTCCGAAAATGGCAAAAGCTACGATGAGTATTTATTTGCGTTAATAGAAAATTGGGGTCAGCTTGGAGGTGGAATGTGGGGAAATAAAGAAACTTTTCTTGTAAGATCACCGCAAAATAAATTAAATAATTGGGAACCAATATTTATCACCATTCATAATTCTGTAAAATTAAATACCGATTGGTTGATTGGTGAATTAAAAGGACAAGCAGCGAGAGGACAAATTTTAATAGATACACAAAACGAAATACAGCAAATAGAAAAAGAAATTATTGATCACAAGCAAAGAACTAATGCCGAGATTAATAATGATATGTACCTAACATTGACTGAACAGGAAGAATATGTAAATCCATTTACAAAGGAAATTGAAATTGGAACCAATCAATGGAAATACAGATGGGAAAACCAAAGCGGGGACGTTATATATTCAAATGATGAAAATTATAATCCGAATTCGGATATAAATGTAAACAGATCGGATTTTAAAAAAAGTAATATTAGAGCAAGATTTCCTAATCAATAAATAACCATAATCCATACTAAAGGAGAAAAAATGAAAAAATTAACAGTCTTATTAATCTTAATGTTTGTAATTACCTTAACAAATTTTTCTAACGCGCAAAGTATTAAAATTGGACCAAGACTTACTGGAAATATGAATATTTATAATCAAGACGGTCTGACCGGAACTTGGAGCGGAATTGGTGTTGGCATTGGCGGTGCGATTGATATATCTTTTACCAGATCCATTGGAATATTACTCAACCTAACCGTTTTTGATATGAAGAATTTTTCAAATTCACAGACAGTTGGTACAACCACACAAGAAACATCATTATCACTTTCATATTTGTCAATTGATCCATTGTTCAAAGCAGAATTCAGCGGTTTTTATTTGGTCGGTGGTCCATCATTGGCAATTAAATTAAGTTCCAGCGGTGAATCAAATACAATTGTAACAGGCCAAGCTCCAAATGTTCAGCCAATTAATATTGAAACGAAATCCGTTAAATTTGATATTGCTGTAGGTACCGGATATAATTTTAAAGTCTCAAATGATGTAACTCTTGGATCAGACTTTATTGCTTATATTCCATTGTCAAACACTTATAATACACCCGGAACAAACAATAGCACATTAGCGCTTAAGTTGGGAATATCAGTAAAATTTAATATTAACTAAAGGTGAATAAATGAAAAAAATCCTTTCAGCAATTTTAATTCTTGCGACATTAGTATTAATTTCTTGTGATGATGACGCAACGGGCAGTATTACAGATCCATTCGGAACAGGCGGAACTGGAAGCGTGACATTTACAGTCGGCTCTCAGCAAGGGGAAAATGGAGGAATTTTATTTTATGCTTCACCAAGCGTAGCCGTTAAAATTACACAAGTAACTTGCAGTCTTCCGGCACAAAATTTTAATGATGTAGTTGAAGGTGATGGAACAACAGTATATAATGCAAACGAAGCCGTTGGTATTGAAGAATATACCGGAGTTAATTCAGGGCAGCAATGGACATTCAAATTTGAGGGAACAATTGCTAGCAATAATCAAGCATTCACTAAAACTTCAAATTATACCGTTCCTTAATAAAATATATTAAACGGCTATAAATTTTTTGTAGCCGTTTTTTATCTTTTACATTTCTAAAAACATTTAAATTTTTTATTTGTGATTTGAACAGTTGCAAACGTGAATAAAATTATTTAATCTTGTAAAAAGATAACAAGACTTATTTTTAATGTATAAAAATTCACAAAATATTACTCAATTATTGAATTCTGCTTCTGCAGGTGATAGCTTTGCCTTAGATAATATTCTTCCGATAGTATATAATGAACTTAGAAAAATTTCCTCGAAATACTTGCGAGATGAATACAAAAAGCACACTCTTCAAACAACTGAATTGGTGCATGAAGCATATATAAAATTGATTGGTGATCAAAATTTATCATGGGAAAGCAGAGCACATTTTTTTGGAATTGCTGCCAGATCGATGAGACAAATATTGGTCGATTACGCGCGCAAGAAAAAAGCAGATAAACGCGGGAAAGACAAAACCCAAATTTCTCTTGATGATGCACATTTTATTTTATCTGATTCTGAAGATCAAATATTAAACTTAAATGAAGCTTTAACTAAATTAGAACAATTAGAAGAGAGATCTTGCAAAATTGTTGAGCTTAGATTCTTTTCCGGATTATCAATTGAAGAAACCGCGGAAATGTTGAACATATCTGTCGCAACAGTAAAACGTGATTGGCAATTTGCCAAAGCCTGGCTTTACAGAGAAATTAATTAATTCCTTCACATTCCAATTACTATTTGTGAGCAATACTTTTAACGAAATATTAAAATCTATTTTTGAACAGGCTCTTGAACTGAATAAATTTGAAAGAGAAAAATATTTCAGCAGTTTAAGCGATGAACATAAAAAATACTTGGATGAAGTAAAATCTTTACTAGCATCTTTTGAAGCTACGGATGATTTTTTAGAAATCGCATCAAATTATAATCAAATTTTCACTCCAAAAGTTGATGAACCTCATCCATTAATTGGCAAACATATTGGACCGTATTTAGTTGAAGATGAAATTGGATTCGGTGGAATGGGAATTGTCTTTGTCGGCAAAAGAGATGATAATGAATTCGAGCAAAAAGTAGCAATAAAAATTTTAAAACAAGGATTATCTACAAAATATATTGTTAAAAGATTTGAAAACGAAAGACAAATTTTAGCAAATCTGCAGCACCCTAATATTGCGAGACTTTTTGACGGCGGTAAAACTTCCGACGGACTTCCATATCTAATTATGGAATATATTGAAGGGTTACCAATAACAGATTATTGCGATGAGAATAAATTAAACACAAAACAAAGATTAGAATTATTCAAAACAGTTTGCTTTGCAGTTCATTACGCCCATCAAAATTTAATTGTTCATCGTGATTTAAAACCCGGAAATATTTTAGTAACAAAAGAAGGAAGAGTTAAACTTTTAGATTTTGGTATTGCCAAATTATTAGATGAAGCAATTGAATCTGATAATATAAAATTAACCCAGACAAAAATGTGGAATTTGACTCCGGATTATGCGAGTCCGGAACAAATTAAAGGCGAAACAATTACCACGCAAAGTGATATTTATTCTTTAGGAGTTTTGTTATATGAAATTATTTCTGGTGAACCGCCTTATAAATTTGTAAACACAACTCCGCTTGGAATCAGCAAATCAATTGATGAAACAAACATTATTAAACCAAGTGAGAGAATTAGACAAACGACTAATAGTGAATTAAGATCTGAGCAAAACAAAAACGAAATTCAAAAAAAGATAAAGCTTCTTAAAGGTGATTTAGATAATATTATCCTTAAAGCAATGCATAAAGATCCAAATCAAAGATATGCGTCGGTTCAAGGATTGATAAACGATTTGGATAGATATTTTAACGGAATGCCGGTAAATGCCAGAGAAGATACATATTTATATAGATTTTCAAAATTTGTACAAAGACATAAAGTTGGTGCAGCTTTGTTCATACTTTTCAACATTATATTAATTTCAAGTATTTCTGCAATAATTTACCAAGGAAGCATTGCTGCTAAAGAAAGAGACAAAGCAAATCTTGAAGTAGCAAAAACAGAAAGTGTAAATAATTTTTTGCAGGAAATGCTTTCTTCTGCAGATCCGACTGAAATTGGAAAAGATACAAAAGTTTACGATGTTATAAAAAAAGCATCTGAAGAAGTTAATGCGGGTTTTAAAGATCAACCTGGAATTGAAGCCGCAGTTAGAAAAACGTTAGGAAAGACATTAACAAATTTAGGTGAATTTGATCAAGCTAAACCGCACTTAGAAAAATCTTTAGAATTAAACGAAAAAGTTTACGGTAAAGAAAGTTATCAAGCCGGAGAAAGTCTGCATGAATTAGCATTATATTATGATTGGCTTGGAGACTTGAACAAGGCAGATTCTTTATATCACAAATCAATTATTGTTTTAAGAGGCGATACAGAAACACCGCCAAGATCTTTATCAAGCGCAATTAATGATTATGCAATTGTTAAGCAGGAACAAGATAAATACCAGGAATCACTAATTTTACTTAAAGAAGCATATAAAATTGCATATAAAAATTTTGGTAGTAAAGATAGAGATATTGCAAGTATAGCAAATAATTTGGGATTAAGTTTTGAAGGGGTAAAAGAACTTGATTCAGCAAAAATTTATTATGAAAAATCGCTAGAAATGTATTTGGAATTATATGGACCAAACAGACCGGAAGTGTCAACAATCTATAATAATCTTGCATATATTTTCATCGCAAAAGAAGATTATAAATCCGCACATGAACATTTCATCAAATCTTTAGAGCTTAAAAAAAAATCATGGGGTGAAAAACACTCAATGGTCGGTTTTGCTTATATGAATTTAGGAGCATTGGAATATACGATGAAGATGTACGATTCAGCCAATAATAATTTACTTAATTCATTGGAAAATTTTAAAACATCTATAAATGAAAATCATATTTGGCTTGGATTGGCTTATTTCTGGTACGCTAAAAATCTGATTGAGTTTTCAAAATTGGATGAAGCTGAGAATTATATTAATAAAGCATTGAAAATTTACTATAAAAATTATCCGCATGAACATATAAATATAATTTCCGCAAATGCGGAACTTGGGGTAATTTATTTATTGAAAAAAAATTATTTAAAAGCCGAAAAGCTATTATTAACAGGCTATGAAAAAATTAAAGAACTAAAAGGTGCCGATAATTTTAATACAATAAGAATGTTGGAGTATGTTTTAAAATTCTATCAAGTAACAAATAATTTAGAAAAATTTAATTATTACAATAAACTTTCTGAAACTTCAAAAAAATAAATCTGTTAACTTTGACCTTTTCATAACCCACATTTTTTTATTTCGTCTTCATATAAGTTATTTAATTTCCGAAACATGTTCGGGATAACGGGTTGATTATTTTGCTTTTCTAAAAAAAATCATTGTCATACTGAAATGTTAATCCGCAACATCTTTCCACATTTTTAGTTTCCGTCTTTCGATTCCACAATTTAGATGAGCTGTTTTGATCAAAGATTACGCATGTATATATGAGGGAAAAAAATCATTAGGTAAACTCTCTAAAACATAACTACAAACGGAGGAAAAAAATGAAAAATCTACTAACTAAACAAATTCTATTAATCTTTTTTATTGCATCAACAATTTCTTTTGCACAAAATGTAAAAATAGGACCAAGAATTACCGGAAATCTTAATATTTATAATCAAAACGGTTTGGTTGGATCTTATAACGGAGTTGGAATTGGAGTCGGCGGAGCAATAGATATATCTTTCACAAACAATATTGGAATGCTGATAAATTTAACATTGTTCGATATGAAGAATTTCTCAAATTCTCAAACAGTTGGAACAACGACACAAGAAACATCCTTATCACTTTCATATTTATCAATTGATCCGATGTTTAAAGCCGAATTCAGCGGATTTTATCTTGTCAGTGGACCTTCTATTGCAATTAAATTAAGTTCAAGCGGTGAGTCCAATCAAGTTGTAACTGGTCAAGCTCCAGTTGTTCAACCCTTAAATTTTGATACAAAATCCGTAAAGTTCGATATTGCTGTTGGTACAGGCTATAATTTTAAAGTTTCTCCAACCGTGACATTAGGTTCGGATTTTATGGTTTATGTCCCGCTTACCAATACTTATAATTTTCCAGGGGTTAGCAATAGCACATTGACTTTAAAATTAGGTATGTCGGTTAAATTTAGTTTATAAAATTGAAGGGAAATTAAAATGAAAAAATTAACATTATATCTTTTACCAATACTATTTTTAATAATTACCTCATGCGATGACAATTCTGGAGTAACAAATCCAAATGGCGGTGGAATTGGAGGAATTGGCGGAAGTGGAGGCGGAACAGGCAGTGTAACTTTCACAATTGGAACATCACAAGGCGACCAAGGCGGAATTTATTTTACTGCAGCACCAAGCGCAGCTGTAAAAATTACTAAGGTAACCGTCAGTTTACCGGCTCAGCAATTTACGGATGTACTTCAAGGCGACGGAACAACCGTTTATAATGCCAATGAAGCTGTTTTATTAGAAGAATATGTCGGAGTTGAAAATGGTCAGCAATGGACATTTCAATTTGAGGGAAGTTTAGCAAACAATAATCAGACGTTTAATGTAACATCTAATTATACAGTTAGATAAAAAGGTAAACTAAAATTTTAAGTTTCCCTTCACTGTAGTTAATGAGTCCTCAATCAAATGAGGGCTCATTTATATAAATTTAATTTGTGAAAACATTTATCATAAAATAATATTTTGCAATTTGTTGATCATTATTAATTTATTTTTATAATTATTTTTCGATAATTTTATTTAGATACTCAATCCATTATTGAACAATTCAAAATTATAATAAATAATTTTCGACAAATTGGAGAACTTAATGTTTTCAATAAAATGGCTTAATAGTTTTACAATGCTTTCAATGTTGTTTTTCGTTACAAATTGCTGTACATCTAAAAATGAAACCAAAGAAGAACCTTCCTCGAATTTAAAAGAAAATCAAATGATTTCTCTCGCACCCGGATCTGCTGAAATAAAATGCAATGTTAAAGAAATTTTAGAAAACGGGAATAAATCCTTTTGCACATTAAAAGTCATTTCAGTTGAAAATTACGGACCATCCACAAGACCAATATCTGCCGAAACAGAAATTCAAATTGAAATTAAAGACGTTTTCAAAGAAAGGTTAGAAAATGCTGAAGAAAACGATGAAGAACTTTTAATTACAATTGCTTCAATGCCGGCGGGAATGGGAACAGAAAATTCATTAAACTGGAAAATTGTTAAAATAAATGAATAAAATTTTGGAAAAGTAATTGCTTGATTTTCCAAACATCTTTTAACTATTTGCACAATTAATTTAAGATTATTTATTTAAAAAATTATATAGAATCACAAAGTTCAATTTTAAATTCAATTATGAGGTATTATGGCAATTCTCAAGTTAAAATTTTACTACAAAGTTTCAATTTTTATAAGTGTTGCTTTGCTTATAGGATGTGGTTCTTGCAAAATGGATGAGGAAAACGAGCATCAGTTATTAAATAAAGAAGCAAAAAGTTTACCAATCTTTAAAATTGTACTTTCAAGCGGCGGAGGATTTACAGGTTTAAGCAATGGATATTCTCTTTTTTCAAATGGGAATGTGGAAAAATGGAGACAATTATCTGCGGTAAAAGATAGCGTAGTTTGGATATCTCAAGTTGATTCTTCAAAAATATATAATTTTAAAAATGATTTGGAAACAAGCGGCATAACGAATAAAACCTATAATGGAACCGGAAATATAACGACTCGTTTAAAATATGAGACAAAAGATTCTACTTATAATTGGAGTTGGAAAGGAGCAGGCGATGAATCTGATGTACCGCTCGAAATTAAGCCTTTGTTTGAAAACATAAAAAAGTTTTGTTCAGAATTAGAAAATTATAATAAAAACTAAATTGGAAAATATATGAGATCAAAATTACTTTTGATAAATGTAATTGTAATAATTTTATATCTTAATGCTTCGGCACAAACCAGTTCCGTAAAAAATCATTCTTCATTAAAAGGCTGGAAAAATAAAACCAATAGGCAACTTTCACAAAATAAATCCATTGATTTAAATGAAGTAAAAAAAGTTAGTGAAAATATAATTAATCATAGATCTTCAAAATCTTTAGCAAAAACAACAAACCAACAAAACAGTTTATCTTCGGTTCTTAGAAATAAGGATAGAAAACCAATTGATCTAAACAAAATAAAATTAAAATCATCGGCTAAAAATTTTAAAATAAATTGGGATGAAAAAAATAACACACCAATTGCGCTTTATAATAATTTCAGCGGTCAAAGTTTAGGAAAAGCAATTCTATCAATTTCAGCTTATGAAAACGCAATAACATTTATTAAAGAAAATAAAGAATTATTTAAACTTCAAAATCCATTCGAAGAATTAATTCTGAACAAAGAAATTACAGATAATCTAAATATGCATCATATTGTTTTTGATCAAAAATATAAAGGAATTCCCATTTGGGGAAAAGAAATGGTTGTGCATTTAAATTCCGCAGGAGAAATTTATTCCGTAAATGCAAGATACTCTAAAACTCCTACAGATATTGACGTACATTCAAAAAAGATAGAGGATAATGAAGCAGTAAAAATTGCAAAACAAAGTTTATTAAAATTTACTAAAATTGAAAACCTCGATAAAAATTTAAAAAAACTCTTAAAGTATGATGAACCGACCGCAGAACAATACATTTGGACCGACGAAACAAATAAAAATCATTTGGTTTGGTTTGTAACAATTAGACCTAATTTGAAAGATAATTGGTATTACTTTGTAGATGCAAACAATGGTGATATTTTAGAAAAGTATAACGCTGCCGCTGCGGATGGTCCCGCAACTACAACGGCTAAAGATTTGCTTGGTATAAATAGATCAATAAATGTGTACTTATCATCCGGCGCTTATTATTTACTTGATGCGTCAAGAGATATGTGGCGGCAGGGTCAAACCGATCCGGTTAACAATCCTCTTGGTGGAATTTTAACGCTAAACATAAATAACCAAGATCTCTCGAATACTTCTCAAATTTATTTCGTTACTTCAAATAATAATTCTTGGAATGACGCAACTTCGATTTCCGCACATTATAATAGCGGAATTACATATCAATATTATTTGGAAAAACATGGAAGAGACGGAATTGATGGAAGCGGAAGTACAATGATTTCAATAATACACGCAACTGAAGATGGTCAACCTATGGATAACGCTTATTGGAACGGTGCTTTTATGGTTTATGGTGATGGCAATAGTGCTTTTTATCCATTAGCTACGGCTGTAGACGTTGCGGCTCATGAAATGACTCACGGTGTAATAGAGCATACAGTTGGATTGGAATATAAAAATCAGTCGGGAGCATTAAATGAATCTTTAGCCGACGTTTTTGGCGCAATGGTAGATAAAGAAGATTGGTATATGGGCGAAGATGTGACAAAAACAAGTTATATACCTACGGGTGTTTTGAGAAATATGTTGGATCCCCATAATGGAGGAACGAGCATTTATGATAATGGCTGGCAGCCGTCAAACATGAACGAATTTTTAAATTTAACCATTGATCAGGATAATGGCGGTGTTCACATTAATAGCGGTATCCCAAATAGAGCTTGTGCTTTAATTGGAGAAGCGATAGGTAAAGATAAGACAGAAAAAATTTACTATAGAATTTTAGATGCAAGATACCTTAATTCACAGTCACAATTTATTGATATGCGGTTAGCGGCAATAAGATCGGCAACAGATTTATTTGGTGAAAGTTCTGCCGAAGTGAATGCCGTAAAAAATGCATTTGATACGGTTGGAATATTTGATGGAAGCGGAACCAAACCGCCGAGCGATATTCCTGCTGTTGAGGGTGAACAATGGATCGCCGCTGTAAATGCTGAAACAAACGACAGTAGTTTATATTTAATCCGACCAACTATTCAGTCAAATAGCGATATTGTACAGCTTACCTCTACACAAATTTATACAGGAACAGGAAACCCTATTTCTATAACGGATGACGGATCGTATATTTTATTTATTGATGCCGACAATTACATAAGAGGAATTAATAATAATGGATCTGGTGAAAGTGTGTTGAGTCAATATGGCGAATGGAACTCAATTGCTATTTCACCTGACGGAACTAAATTAGCCGCTACATCAATTTATTATGAACCGAATATTTACATTTTTGATCTGGAAAATTCAAATAACAGTTTCATTATTAGTTTGTATAATCCAACAACTCAAGATGGAGTTGAAGACAACAGTGTAAAATATGCCGATGCTCTTGATTGGGATATAAACAGTGAAATAATTGTGTATGATTGTTATAATGAGGTTCCGCAAGCAACCGGTGGAAATATAGATTTTTGGACTATCAATATTTATGATATGAACGATGGTAATATTTACAACCTGTTTCCACCGCAGCAGGAAGGAATTAGCATTGGCAATCCTTCTTTCAGTCAGACCAATAGTGGATTTTTATTACTCGATTTAATTGATTTTAACAATGGGACAGACGATATATATGCAATTGATTTGTTCAGTGGAAATGCTAATGTTGTTGAATCAAATGGTTCATCAATTGGTTATCCGAGATATTCTCCGGATGATACAAAAATAGTATTTCAAAGATTAAACAATACTAATACTCCATCTTTGCGTTTAATTAACTTAATGGATGACAAAATCACCGCGGCTTCAAGTTCTCAGGATTATGTTGTCGGGGGTCGTTTACCGAATTGGTTTGCCGTCGGATCGCGTCCGGTTTCCGTGGAAGATCAAAATAGTAATTCAGTTCCGCAAGAATTTTACTTGGGTCAAAATTATCCAAATCCTTTTAATCCAAATACGCAAATTGAATTTTCTCTTCCGCAAAAATCATTTATTAAGCTTAAAATTTATGACGCACTTGGAAAAGAGATTAGTAACTTAATTGATGGAGAAAAATCCGCCGGAAAATATAAAGTTAACTTCAATGCTAATGGTATTGCAAGCGGAATTTATATGTATAGATTAGAAACTGAAGGATTTACCGAAACAAGAAAAATGATATTAATAAAATAAAAATTTAGTATAAGATGCCATCACTTAAAAGATGGCATCTTTTTTATTTTTACAATTCACGTAGTATAGAAATAATTATATTCCTACTATAAATCCAACTTCTAAAGTAAAAAATCCAATTGATTCTTCGGAACTTACGATATTATATTGTAAATTTCCGTCAACTTTAATATCATTACTTAACTCATAAACAGCGCCGCCGCCAAGTCCAAAACCAAAATATGGATTTGTATCACCTTTTATTTTTGGTTGTGCGATTCCGGCAATTTTTGTCTGCGTTGAGGCAGTAGTAAAAACGTGTAAACCCAATTCGCCGCAAATGTATGGATTAAGTTCTTTATCATCCAAGAAAAAACGTCCGCCCACTAAAATAGGAATAGATACGTGCGGATCAGTAGCTTCTAAAGTTGTATTGCCAATTTCAATTTTATCGCCACCCCAAGCAATATAGCCAAGAGTACCCGTAAATTGAAAATAATCTGATAGACTATAATAAAATGATCCGGAAATACCATAACCCATTTTGGCAACATCATTAAAATCACCGACCGGAATTGACAACGTACCATTTAAACCGATAGCACTATTGCTGGTTTGTGCTGACGAAATGTTTGAGACTAAAAGAGTTAATAAAAAAATCACAAATATTTTTTTCATAATTAATTCTCCATAATTTGAAGTAAAGATTTAAACTAAGACTTTATAAATAAGTTGAAAAAGTTTTTTTTTAGATGGTAAGAATTTAATAAATTGTCATTTAAAAGAAGAAAAAAAATGCGGTTAATTTTAATAAAAACTAACCGCATAAAATAGAAGAGTTGATTAAAAATTAAAATTTAAAATCCACGCCTATTATCAAAGAGCTAACTAAATTTCCAAATCCAAAACCTACTCTAGCAGCCATATTTGGTGAAAACCAATATCTAACACCTGCATTACCATTAAAGAAAACTCCACCACCAGAAGTCGTATTATAATTATAATCGTCATAACCTAATTTACTATCATATGAATAATTATCAATGTCAAATCCTAAAACAACTCCTAACCAAGGGTCAATTTTATCATTTTCCAATTTGAAATGATAATTAGCTTGTGCTCCTATTATGATATCAGTATAACTCCATTCACCATAAAAGAAATCTTCACTCCAATTGTAATATCTGAAAATTCCACCAACTCCAAGAGCACCTGGTGCATCTACGCCGATATCCTTTAAACTCATTCCATATTCATAATCAGCGCCAAAACCCATTCCCCATCCGCCAAAACCAAGACTTAATGATGGACCGGCATGGCTTTTACCTACTTCAAATTGTGCAAAACTTACACTTGAAAACAAAGCCAAAGTAATTAAAACTGCTGCAATTTTTTTCATTTTTACTCCTTATTTAAGAATTTATTAAATTAATTTATTGGAAATCTTAAACCGGCAAATACGGTTAAATTATTTGTATCACTAATAATATTAATTTTAGCGCTAACATCAAGATCCATATTTCCTAAAGCGTAAAGGAATCCACCGCCAATTCCCAAACCAAAATCAGAACTTGTTGCTGAATATTCTCCAAAATATTCACTATCATAAGTAAAACTTAAATTATTTATTCCAAGTTCCGCTGCTAGGAAAGGCGTAAAATTTGATCTTTGGAAATAATATCTTCCGCCAACAACTATTGGAATGTTGCTGAATGATGCGCCATCGGCGTCGGTTCCCCAAGCAATATATCCCAATGAAGCAGTTAAATCAATATTTTGGTTAATACCATAATAAAAATTTCCTAAAAACCCAAAACCCATATTAGCGGCGTCACCAAAATCACCCATTGGAAGTGATAATCCAACTTGCCCGCCAACATGTATCTTTCCTTCTTGAGCATTAATTGTAAGTGTTAAAAAAGATAAAATAACTACAATTAAAAGTGTTTTTTTCATAGATAATTCCTCTTGTAAGTTTGATATTGATGTATTTTTTTTAAAACAAATAATGTATCAAAATAATAATAAAATATATAACCGACAAATTTTATAATTTTGGTTTTATATTCAGACAATACAAACTTATTAGATATGAAATGAATATTTGTGATTGACATCATTACATTTTTAAAAACTTATTATATTGTCTTTTAATTGTCATTTTTAATAACATCATATAATATCTTTTAAACTAATTCGAAATATTAAACGAGAATTTGCTAACTTTTAAATATTTAATCATTTCAATAAATAGTAAAATATGAATAATAATATCGAAGTATTTCTTACAGCGTTTAGCGAATCTATATTTCTTAACAATGTAAAGTCATTGAGAAATTTTGAAAAAATAAACGCCATTCACGCAATTGTAAACAAAAACAATTCAAATCTTAGTGAATTCAATCAGCTGGTAGTGCGTAATATTTTTTCTACAGAATCAATAAAATTAATATCAAAAAATTTAAAATCAGATTTTGTACTCCTTGGAAATAAAAGTACAAATTTGGATTTTGGAAAATTCAGTTTAGATAGAATGCTGAGTGTTGCAAAAAGTACAAATGCCGGAATTGTCTATTCAAATTTTTATGAAATTAAGAATGAAGTATTAATAAAGCACCCCACAATTGACTATCAATTTGGAAGTCTGCGCGATGATTTTGATTTCGGACCGGTTATGTTAATAAATTCAATTGCATTAATTGAAGCTGTAAAAGATTTTTCAGAAAATTATTATTCCGCTGGATTTTATGACATGCGCTTAAAAATCTCGCAAAAATATCCTATTTATAGAATTCCGGAATTTCTCTACACAATTTATGAAGAAGACGACAGAAAAAGCGGTGAAAAAATGTTTGATTATGTTGATCCAAAAAACAGGCAGAATCAAATAGAAATGGAAAACGCATCTACAAATCACCTAAAAAAAATAGGCGTATTTTTAACCCCTGAATTTCAAAAGATAAATTTTGAAAATGAAAATTTTGAAAATGAAGCATCTGTTATTATTCCGGTAAAAAATAGAGTTAAAACAATTGGCGACGCAATTAAATCCGTGTTAAATCAGAGTACAAATTTTAAATTTAATCTTATAGTTATTGATAATCATTCAAATGACGGAACTACCGAAGTAATAAATAATTTTGCAAAACAAGATGAACGTGTTATTCATATTATTCCAGAAAGAAATGATCTTCAAATTGGCGGATGCTGGAATGAAGGAATAATGAATAATAAATGCGGAAAATTTTCAATTCAATTGGATAGTGATGATATTTATATTGATGAAAACACGCTTCAAAAAATAGTAGATAAATTTTATTTGGAAGAATGCGCAATGGTAATCGGTTCTTATAAATTAACTAATTTTAAATTGGAAGAAATTCCGCCGGGAATTATAGATCACAAAGAATGGACGGCAGATAACGGAAAAAATAATGCTTTAAGAATAAACGGATTGGGTGCTCCGCGCGCATTTTATACACCGGTTTTACGGGATATAAAAAT
Organism: Ignavibacteriota bacterium; assembly: GCA_016713565.1. Lineage (NCBI taxonomy): Bacteria > Pseudomonadati > Ignavibacteriota > Ignavibacteriota bacterium. The sequence continues at coordinate 1,377,668 of JADJOX010000007.1, read as the reverse complement.
TCCGAATGTAAGTTACGGTGAAGATTACGCCGTTGGTTTAGCCATTTCAAGAGATTATCAAATTGGAAGAATTTACGAACCTCTTTATTTATGTAGAAGATGGGAAGGAAATTCGGATGCTGATTTGGATATTGAAAAAACGAATGCCAATAATTTGTATAAAGATAAACTAAGAACATTTGAAGTTTTGGCAAGACAAATAAAAAATAAAAGCCATTTCAATTTTTTTAATATGTAAATGGAAAAATTATTTCTTACAGATAAAGAACTGAGCCAATTTGGTAATATTGATAATCTTTCTCAAGAAGCGGAATCATTATTAAATCACCAGAAAGCCAACTGGGAATTGCTGAAAAATAATTTTGAATCTTTATCAAACACAAAAAGCAAATCTTTTGAATTTAATAATTCATTGATAAAAGTTCAGTTTAATCCAACGAGAATTACGTCAACATCCGCAAAGGTCGATAAAAAATCAATAGAAAAAAGAAAATGTTTTTTGTGCTTAGAAAATTTACCGAATGAACAAAACGGAATAAAATTCAAAAAAGATTTTATAATACTTTGCAATCCCTATCCGATTTTTAATCAGCATTTAACTGTTGCTTATAAAAATCATATTCCTCAAAGCATAGAAAGTAATTTTCAAAATATGTTAGAGTTGAGTTATGATTTACGGGAAAAATTTTTCGTTTTTTATAATGGACCAAAGTGCGGAGCATCGGCGCCAGATCATCTACATTTTCAAGCAGGATTGAAGGATGAAATTCCAATTTATTCCAACTACATTAATTCAACAATTAAAAATGATAATTTAATTTATAATAAAAAGGAAGTTAAAATATCATTTATAAAAAGTGAAATTCAAAAATTTGTTTTATTTGAGTCAAAAAATAAAATTGAATTGGAAAAAATTATTTTGAAAACCCTTGAAGCGGCAAAGAAAATATTGAGTACAAACGAAGAGCCATTAATAAATATTTTAAGTTTTTATGTTAATGATTTTTTTAACGTTGTTGTATTTTTAAGAGAAAAACATAGACCGGAACAATATTATGAAGGTGGTGAAAAACAATTATTGATAAGTCCCGCTTCTGTTGATCTTGGAGGATTAGTAATTGCACCTCGCGAAGAGGATTTTAATAAAATTACTATACAGGATATTGCGAATATTTTTGGTCAGGTATTATTAGATTCAAATAAAACTGAAAGAATTTTAAGAAGCTGTTTAGATAATTAATCTTAAATGTTAAAGTATCTTTATTGCAACAATGCTTATATCATCTTCAAAAGTATTTGCTGTTGATTCTGAAAAAACATCGATAATTTTTTCAAGCGGATCAGCATTTGGAAGGATTTCTGAAATTGTTTGTTTTAATTTTGCTTCTCCAAAAAAATCACCATTTGTCATTCTTGTTTCAGGAATTCCATCTGTAATTAAATATACCGCTTCTCCGGAATTTAATTGAAGTTCAACATTTTGATAATTCCCGACTTCCTTAAAACCTAAAAGTATTCCATTTGATTTTACGCTTTTAACTGAATCCGATTTATAAATAATCGGAAGGTCTCCTGCTCCGGCATATTTAAGAATTTTATTTTTACTGTTTATACACACAACAGACAATGTAATAAATACATCAGATATTCTTTCATCTTTAAAAATTGCTTTATTGATTTTATCTAAAATAGTTGATGGAGAAAGATCATGATCAGAATCCAAAATCATTCTTATTGCGCTTCTTACATAACCCGCATACGCAACTGCAAAATACCAAGCACCCCATTTTTTACCCATAATATCGCCAAGAACCACAACCAAATTATCATCATCTACTTTAAAATAATCAATAAAATCTCCTCCGGGAACATTTTGAAAAGGAACATGCCAGTGTTTTACAACTAATCCCTCCAATTGAGGAAATTCATCAGGAACAACTTTTGCGCTCATAGCAGATGCGGCTTTTTGGACTTCACCTACTGCTTTTTCTCTTTCTTTTTCAAAAGCTTTTAGTACTGCATTTATTTTTGCGAGTACAATTTTTGGTCCGGAAGTTTTAACAATATAATCCTCTACGTGAAGATCATAACCTTCTAAAATGTCTGTTTCATCGCCTTTTGCGGTGAGAAAAATGAAGGGAATTAATTTTAAAGATGAATCTTCAAGAACTCTTTTTCTAAATTGATGTCCGTCAACTTCGGGCATCATAATATCGCTTACAATGATGTCTGGCTTAAAATCCCGGGCTTTCAGGTATCCGTCCAATCCATTTTCAGCCCATTGACAATCATAGCCTGCCTTTTTAAAATTATAAAGAAAAAGTTTTGCAACTGATTCCTCATCTTCAACAAGAAGTATTTTATTGGATGTATTTTGGGCTGTACTATTCACTTTAAATCCTTTAAGCGATTATCGAATTAATTTCGACGAGTTTTAATATCATACTTTTCCATCAATCTGTATAAAGTTGCTCTTCCCACGTTTAATTTTTTTGATGCGTCAACAATATTTCCATTTGTAATTCTTAAAGCATGTTTAATAGCTTCGGCTTTTAGTTTTTCAAATGGAATAATTGGTGCATCTTCGGTAAACAATGGTCCGTTCGAATCAGTTAAGCCATCTCCGTCGGCAGATAAAATTTGCGGTGGAAGCACGTCAACATCAATATTATTGGTTTCGGATAAAATCATACATCTTTCAATAGTATTCTCAAGTTCTCTAACATTTCCCGGCCAGTCATAATCATATAATAATTTTAGAGCAGGCTTTGTAATTGTTAAAATTTCTTTTGTCATCTTTTTATTGAATTCGGCAAGGAAATGATTTATCAGAATTACTACATCTCCTCTTCTTTCTCTTAACGCAGGAATTTGAATTGGAAATGAACTTAATCTGTAATATAAATCTTCTCTGAAATCTCTATTTGCAACGGCTTCTTTTAAGTTAACATTTGTTGCGGAAATAATTCGAACATCTGTTTTAATTGTTTCATTTCCGCCGACTCTTTCAAATTCTTTCTGCTGAATTACGCGTAATATTTTTGCCTGCAGAGACATTTCCATATCACCGATTTCATCAAGAAATATTGTTCCGCCGTTTGCCAATTCAAACTTTCCAATTTTTCTTTGATGCGCGCCGGTAAAAGCGCCGCGTTCATGTCCGAACAATTCGCTTTCTAAAAGTTCACGGGGAATTGAAGCTGAGTTTACAACAACAAATGGATCATTTTTTCTAGTTCCGTTATAATGAATTGCACGTGCAATTAATTCCTTACCGGTTCCACTTTCTCCGTTAATTAAAACGGTAATATCATTGTTAAGAACCTTTGTTACCATTTTGAAAACTTCCTGCATTTTTTTATCGGCAGAAACAATATTATCAAAACTATATTCATGCTGTAGATTTGTATTAAGTTCGTCAACTCTTCGCTGCAGATCATAATTTTTGATTGCGTTTTGAATGGCGGGTCTAAGTCTGTTTTTATCTACCGGTTTTGGAAAATAATCATATGCTCCTTCTCTAATGCATTCAAGAGCAACATCAATATTGCCTTGAGCAGAAAGCATTATAACCGGCAAATGTTTATTCATTCGTTTTGTCCTTTTCAGAATTTCTGTTCCGCTTAAATCCGGCAGCATAATATCTAGTAAAATAAGATCCGGATTTTCATAAATATTTTCTAAAAGTTCGGTTCCATTTGTAAATGTGCGGACATTATATTCCCACTCGTTTTTGACCCAATGTGTAATTAGTTTGAGAATTGCGGGTTCATCATCTACTATGAATATTGTTTTTTCCAATTTCAACCCCGTTAGTTTTTAATTAAAACTATATTTTGGAAGTCTTATAATAAAACTGGTACCTTTGTTTACTTCGCTTTTAACTCTTATAAGACCTTTATGTAAATCAATTATTTGTTTAACTGTTACTAAGCCGAAACCTGCACCTGTCAAATTAAATCCAGTCCTTTTAACTTTGCTGAATTTATCAAACAGTAAAGGAATATTTTGTTCGGGAATTCCAATTCCGGTATCGCTTATAACTATTTCCACTTCTTTTAAAAATTCTTGTACAACAATAGTAATTCTTCCATTTTCCTTCGTGAATTTAAGAGCATTTGAAAGTATGTAAGAAATAACTTTTTTTATTCTTTCTTCATCGGCGTAAATCATTATTTCTGATTGAGGTATACGCGATGATAAAGTTATATGCTTATTATCGCTTTCTTTTTTAATATTATTACTGCATTCGTTAATTATTTCAATAATATTAAGAGAAGATTTTTGCAGCTTTTGTTTTTCATTTTCAAGTTCGGAAAAATCTAAAACATCATTTATAAGCTTGGCAAGCCTTTTGCTCTCTTCGAGAATTACTTGATTGAACTCTTCGGCCTTATCCAAAGTTAAATTTTTATCTTCAGAAATTGTTTCTGCAAAACCAATTATAGAAGCAAGTGGCGTCCTTAATTCATGCGAAACATTTGAGATGAATTCGTTTTTCAAATTATTTAATTCATTTAATACGCTAATTTGCTGCTGCGCTCTGTCTCTTTCAATTGCGTTTAATCTGTTTGCTTCAGTTAGTTTTGACAAAAGATCTTCTATTTTTCCTTTTTCGGCTTTGCTTTTGCTTAAATTTGTACCTACGCCAAATAATGAAATAATTTTTTCATCTTTGAATATTGGCGTTAAAGTTATTTCATATAATTGTTCAATTCCAACTTTTGGAATAATTTCAGTTTCAAATTTCACTGCTGAATTTGTATTTATTAATTTTTGAAATCCTTCAGAAACAATTGCTTTACTTCTTTCACTCAACAACTCAAAAAAATGTTTTTCAAGTATGTCATCAAATCTGTAATGAGTCTGATCGAGTAATGTTTTGTTGGCAAATTCTATTGTTCCGCTTTCATCTAAAGTAAAAACAATATCGTTTGTCGAGTTTGTAAAAAGATGAAAATAATCTTTGTAAGCAAGTGAAATTGTTTCATTTTCAGAAATTAATTTCGAAATTAAGGCACTTATTTTATTTTGGATTTCTTTGTAAAATTCTATTTGATTAGGTTCTTTTTTATAGGCTGAGAATAAGTAAAATTGCGAATTATTTATTGAGAAAGTCTCGTCTAAAATCGAATTAAATCCTTTTAACCTAAATGCAATTGTTAAATCTTTTGTAATTTCAGCAGAAAAACAATCGAAGTCTTTTTCAAGATCGATTAAAGTTTCGGCGTCACCTTCGTAAAATAACAAAGAATAAATATTATCGGAGATTTTGAAAAAATAAATAATCTCAGAACAAGTCATACTTTTAAGCGTTTTAATAGTGTTCTTTATTATTTCATTCATATTTTTTTCAAAATTTACAGATAAAATTTATCAAATTAATACAAGTTTTGTATTAGAATTATACAATCGGCAGAAATATTTAAAAATTAAATTCAATTATTAGGAAATTTTAGCGAAAGTCAATAAAAAAATAAGATATGTAAAATTTTGCTACACAATTAATATTTGATGAAATTTTTAATCTGAAAATATTATTAAGATGCGATATCTTTATAGATAATTATAGTATTTTTTCTAAAGGAAGATTTAATTAATCAAATTGAACGAATCATCTAAATGAGAGATAAGATGCATTTAAAATAAAAATGCCGGATTTACCGGCACTTTGGGATTTTATATGAGTTCGAGAAAAATTATGCTAAATAACTTTGTATTGCGCTTTCCAAATTATCATAAAGTTTAAATACTTTATCCATTCTTGTTATGTAAAACATTGATGATTCAGTATTATCTCCCCAGACAATTCTTAAATCGCCGCCAAGACTCATTGCTTTTTTAAGTGAACTTACCATTACACCGAGAACTGTTGAATCTACAAATTCGCATTCCGCTAGATCAATTACTATTTTGGAATTATTACTTTTAAACAATGACGATAAATAGTCTTTAAATTTTGCGGCTATTTCCATTGTTGCTCGTGGAATATTTAACGTTACAACGCTAACATCTCCATAAAGCAGATGAGAGAATTGTGAGTAATTCGGTAAATCAATTTCCGATTTTATTAGATCAGCGGAAAAAAGATCGTTTTTGGCTGCTTTCTTTTCGTTTTCTAAAATAATCTCATCATCAATTATGCTATTGTTTTCAGTTGACTCAAAATCGATTATATCATCTTTTTCTTCATTTAAATTTCCAAATGAAAATGCGGGTTTTTCTTCTTTTATATCTTCAATAAAGCTTTCAAAATGATCTTCAGTTGTTTGATTTTTATTTAGTTCATGTTCAATTTTTGTTTCTATAAATATCTGGCGATTTTCGTTTGCTATATTTGCTTTCGGTTTTTCCGGCTCCTGCAAATTTTTATTTTCAAGATCGTGAATTCTATTGCTGAGTTCGGCAATTTTTTCAACTTGGTTCTCTATAATTGAATTAAGCCTTTCTTCCACTGCGTCTTTATCAAATGAGCTATTATTAAAAACTTCCAACCTTTTTTCCAATAATTGCAATTCTTCCGATTTTTTGCTTGCTTCGCTCTTAAAATGATTTTTTGCTTCATTCAATTTTTCAATTTGATTTTTTAGGTCTTCAAGTTGTTCTTTTAATTTAATAAACTCTATTTCTCTTTCGGTTCTTTCTAATTTTACTTGTGTTAAGCGCTTTCCCTGTTCATCAATTACAGAATTTTTCTCTTCAATCAATGTGTTAAAATTTTCTTTTACAAATGAATATTTTTCCAGTTCTTGTTTAAGTTCTTCAATTTCCTGTGAATGATCTTCTCCGTTCTGATTTTGCGGGAAACTATTTTTCAACTGCAGATCTGCAATTATTTCATTTTTGTTTTCAATCTCCATTTCAAGATTTGCTTTTAAGTCTTCCAGTTCTCTGATTTTATTTTCAAAAGACTCCCTGGTTTCACTTTCAATATTTTGTAATGAATTTAATTCATTAATCTTATAATTTAATTGTTCAAATTCTGAATTCCTTGAATCTAAAATTGATCTGGTATTTTCCAGCTGCTGCTTCAAATCATCTACCTCATTCGATATTTCTTTAACACGGGTATCATTATCATTTTCATTGGCTTGGTAAGTTTCATATAAATTTTGCAGGTCAGCAATTTTGTTTTTAAGTTCTTTATTTTCCTGAACAATTAAATTGTTTTCTTCTGCTTTAATCGAAAGCTCTAAGGTTAAATTCTCTATTTTCTTTGAAATGGATTCTACTTTTTGATCATTTAATTCTTGAGTCTGCAATCTAGCAGAAAGATTTGAAATTTGATGATTTTGCTCTTCAATAAATTTATTGTTTGAATCAATTAATGCATCCTTTTCATTAATTGAGTTTTTAAAATTTTCAATCGTTAAGTTTAATTCATTAAGATGATTTTTGCTTTCGTTTGAGCTATTTTCCAATTTTACAAATTTCTCGTTTAATTCTGAAATTTGATTTTCAAAAAGTAAATTTTTGCGCTCGGCTTCTCGTACTTTAACTTTATGACTTTCTATTTCAGATATTAGGTTCTTTGATTCATAATATTTTGATGAAATTTGATTTTGGTAAGCTTTTAAATCAATATTAAGTGTTTCAATTTCAGAATTAAGATATTGAATTTCCTTTAATTTGTTTTCTAAATTTGATTTGAAATGATTTTCAATTTCTGAAAATTGTTCAATTTGCTTGTCTTTATCCGCTAAATCGGAATTTAATACTTCAATATTCTTTTGAAGACTTTCTATGTTAATACGTAAATTATCTTCTTCTCCATTCCTTTGTTGCAGATTTTGCTCAAATTCTTTAATCAAGCCGTCCTTTTCAGCCAGTAAAGTATTTAAATTGTTTTTATCAGAAGAGATTTTTGAAATTACGTCTTCTTTGTTTGATATTTCAGACTTTAGGTTTGCAATACTGTCGCTTAGATCAGTAATTTGGAATTTTAATGAATTTTCAAGAATATTCATTGCAGAAATATTTTGTTCATATTCTTTAATTAAACTATCTTTTTGTGAAATTATAGAATTTACATTTTCAGATTCATAGTTAAGGTTTTCAATTTGCCTTGTTTTTTCTTCAATCTGATTATTAATTAAAATATTCTTCTCGTTCAAATTTTGAATTTGATTTTTCAGTTCATTTTCAACAGAGTCTTTCTGACTAACTAAATTTTTAGCTTCATTTACTTCATTGGTTAAAGAATCCACAATGTTGGATTTTTCTTCAATTAGAGCTTTTAACTCATTAACTTCATAGTTCAAACTTTGAATTTGATTTTTTAGTTCATTTTCGACAGAAACTTTTTGACTGACTAAATTTTTAGCTTCATTTACCTCATACGTCAAGGAATCTACAATATTGGATTTTTCTTCAATTTGATATTTATAATTATTTATTTCTTTGGTCTTAGATTCAACGTCCATTAAAAGTATATTAATTTCACTTTCCTTTTTGTTTAAAGAATCCTTTAGATCAATTTCATTTTTGTTAAGTTTTTCTATTTCATTCAAATTATTTTTAATTTCAGATTCCAAAACCTGTGAAACTTCATTATGACCTTTTTGCAATATTTCAAGTTGTTCTTCTAAGAATAGGACCGATTTTTGTAATTCTTCTGCCAAATGTATTTTGTCGGCTAATCTTCGCTCAATTTCGGTTCTTTCAATTTTTAGATTTGAATTCAGCTCGATAATAGTATTTTCTCTATTCTTTATACAATCGTTAAGATTAGAAATTTGTTTTCTTAAATGGTTATTTTCTGACCCGGAATCTTTTAATAATTCTTCAAGATTTCTCTTATCGTCGGATAATTCAATTATTTTAAGATTAAGATCAGCAACCTTTTCTTTTTCCAGCTCTTCACTAATTTGAAGCGAACTAAATGATTTTGAAAGAAGTTCAAACGCTTCTTTTTGTTCCAAATTAGATTTGTTTAGATCCTTTAACTGAAGTTTAAGTTCACTAATTTCTTCAATTTTTTTATTTATTTCTGAATTTAGATATTCATCTTTTTGATAAATAGTTTTATTTAGAAGCTCAATTGTGTCAAGCTTGGCTTCCAAATCATTGCTTATTTCGGTAATTGTATTATCTCTTAGTTTAACCTCTGAATTAAGTTTAGAGATTTGTAAATCTTTTTCATTATTTAAATTCTTAATTTCTTGTACTTTACCATTAAGTTCTGCAATTTGATTTTCTTTGTCCAAAATAGTATTTCTGAACGAATCCAGAGAATTGTCAAAATTGGAAATTTCAAAATTCAGCTTTTCAATTTCTTGTTCTTTACTGCTTAAATTTATATTAAGTTCTTCTAATTTTTGATCTTTCTGTTCAAGCTGCTGTAATAAACGCTGTTCAGATTTTGCTCTTTCTAAAATATCATTTTCAAGCTTCTTGATTATTGAGTCAGATTTTTCATATTGTCCGGTAATTTCTGAAAGTGAAAGCTGAGATTTCTCAAAATCATTTTTTAGACTATTAAATTCTTCATCTTTTTGTTTTAAAATAGAATTCAATTGAATTTCATTTGCACGTAATTTAGCGGAGATCAATTCATTTTCTTTAATACTGGAACTCAATTCCGAATTGATTTTATTCAGTTCAATTATTTTTTCATTATTTTCAGAAATTATTCTGTTTAAATCTTCTGAAGTATTTCTGCTTTCGGTTAATTTATTTTCAGTTTCAAATAATTTATCGTTTAATTCAGATATTGTCTCCTTATTATTTGAAACTTGCTGAGATAATTCGGAATTTAATTTTTCATTTTCACGTTTGATTTCTTGAAGTTTTGAAATATTTAAATTTTGCTCTGTAATTGTATCAAAATTCTGTTTTATTGCAATTTTCAATTCATCTTCTTTAACTCTAAATGAAGTGATTTCATTATTGAAATCAATAATCTTATTTTCTAATTTTTCTATTTGCAGTAAATTTTCTTCAATTTTATTACTGTTTTCATTTAACTGTAAATTAAGAGAATCTATTATCTGCGATTTAGAATCAATAATTTCATCCTTTTCGCTCAATTGATTTGACAGAGCGTTTATTGCATTTTCAAAATTCTTGATTTGTGAATTAGCCGCATTTAAATTTTTTAATAATTCATTAGCTTTTTCATTCTGTGATTCAATGTTTTTCTCTAATCGAAAAACTTGATGTTCTTTTTCAGCTAAATTATGACTTTGTTTAATAATTATTTCGTCTTTTTCTTTAGCTATATGCTCTAAATTTAATTTATAAGATTCAACATCCTTTATTATGTTTTCTTTCTCAGAAATAAGCTGATCTTTTCCAGAAACAATTCCGTTGAGTTTTATTAATTCCGAATTTAATTCATTATTTGATTTTTTAACGGCATCAAGAGTAAAATTATTGTGCAGCAGTTCATTTTCTAAAACTGATATTTTGGAATTTCTTTCGCTTAATTCTTTAGATAACTTTTCAAGTTGTATTGAAAGTTCGCTGATTTTGTTCTTATTTATTTCATTTTCGCCGGAAAGTCTATCTATTAAAGCTTTTGATTCAAATATAATGTTTTCATTTTCCTTTAACTGATTTAGCTGGCGCTCAATTGTTGCGTGTTTCTTTATTTCAGCTTCTTTAAAATAATTTTCTTTTGCCTTAAGTTCTTCTATTTGAACAGATTGTTTATTTATCAGTTCATTTTTATTAGATTCAGAAACTATAAGTGATTTTTTGTCTTCATTTAGTTTTAAAATTTCATCGTTTTTTAACTCTAATTTTGCACGAATCTCATAATTTGAATTTTCCAAAGATTTTTGATTAATTAATGCTTCTTCAAATTGACTTTTGATTTTCTGAATTTCTGAATTATAATTAGATATTGTATCTTTATATATTATTAATTCAGCTTCTGCATTTTTATTATTTTCCTGAAGTAAAGCCAGTTTGTATGATTGTTCACCAATTAGTTCACTTTTGAATTTATCAGCCGAATTTAAATTAGTAAACTCCATTTTGATCTTCTGCAGCTCATAGGACTGTTCTTCAATTTTACTTTGTTTTATTTTAAGAAGTCTTTCAAAATCGGAGTACTTTGTTTCATTCTCGGAAATCCTTTGGTTTAATAATCCTATTGTTGCATTTTTTTCTTCTTCCAAATTTTTGAAATTCTTCTTGTAGAAAATTAATTCGTCAAGTTCATTTTCATTTGAAATTATTTTATTTTGCAGCGAATGAAGTTCATTTTCAAGTTTTGTATTATTTGAAATCAAATCTGCTTCGATCTGTTTACTTAAGTTAATTTTGCTTTCAAAGCGAAGAATTTCCTCGTTTGAATTATTCAGCGCATCTTTTAGTGTTAAAATTTCAATTTTGTTGTTTTCATAATCTTCTTTAAGTTTATTGAATTCTTTTTCTTTTTCGCGCAAAGAGGAAATTTCTGACTTTAATCTATTAATTTCAACTTCATACATCTTATCATCTTTTTCAGATTCCTTAGAAGAATTTTTTAAATTTTCTAATTGAATTTTAAGATTCTCAACTTCATTATTTGCATTACTGAGTTTTTCAGTCAAATGTTTTTCGTTTGAAATCAGCTTCTCAAGTTCCTTTTTATTGCTTTCAAGCTCAATCTTTGCTTGATTATTAGACTCCTCATCTTTTTTAATCTTTTCTAATTCAGCAATTCCAATTTCAAGTTTTGAAATTTTGTTGTTTAATTCAGAAAGTTGATTTTTGTATGATTTTTCGGATTCCAATAACCGTGACAATTGTTCGTTTTGATTATCTATAACTGAATTCAATTGTTTGTTGGAAATTTGATATTCATCTACCCTGTCGAAAAGTTCAGTTATTTGCTCTTCCTTTTTTCTTATTAAATCGTTATACCGTAAAATTCTATTATTCAACTCACCAATAACTTTTTCTTTTTGCTTAATTTCATTAAATGAAACTAAATCATCATTGTTTTTTTGAGAAAGATCAAAAATTGGAGCTTTTTTCTGACTTTCCATGTATTTTGAATTTGCTTCTTTTAGCAGATTTTCGAGGTTTTCAAGAATTCGTTCATCCATATCACTCATAGAATCTTTAAGATTTGTTATAATCGAATTATATTGTACGAGTAAAAGATCAAGATTATCTTTGCTGATTTCTGCGATTTTCGAATCCTTAATTGCCAATGATGTTGATTTTCTTTTTGAGTTTGAAAAGAATTCATCCTGCCCAAAAAATTCATTTGCCGAAAGGATGGAAGTCGATGTTTTAGAAAAGCTGTGTTTTTTGAGGAGATTGATTTCCCCTTCCAAAATCAAAAAAATTGAAGTAGAAGGATCACCGTTTTTGAAAAGTACTTCGCCTTCTTCTAAGTTTATAATTTTAAAATTAAAATCTTCGAGAGTAATATTTGAAATATTGGTATTTTTAAATAATTCATTACTCCTAAGTGCAGAAGTTATATTGTTTTGCATTTCCTCGTCCTCAAACGTGAAAGATTAAATAATTATCGGTAGCGGGTAAAATTTATTAAATATAGATTAATATCTAATATTTGCTAACATTTCATGTCTTTCAAATATTATGCCGTAAAATGAAAAAATCGGTAATTTTTACATCTTTTATTAAAAGTTAAAATATCAAAATTTGTTAACTGAAAAAGTTGATAAAATAGCGCAAATAATGAATATGTTTAATTAGCAAAAATTATAGTTGCAAACACAACCGTTATAAAAATATACACTATAAAAAAATTCTGTTTTATAATGATACATTGCTTGATTTGTGTCACAATTTAAAAAATCATATTTACAATTATGGTTAATAATAGCCATGGATTATTTTTTGACCTTTGGTTTTTTTTAGATTTTTACTTAGTTTAAAATAGCTTTACAGTCTAAATTATTTTTAGGTATTAGCTTGACAAAACTTCAGCATGCTCTCTATATTGGACTTTTTTCGATTGTAACAATTTCGGTATTTTTCTTGCTTTTTTACAATGGATTCAGTTATTATTTTATGCCAATTGATGAAAAATTCTTTTCGCCGCAGCACAATCTATTAAAACCAAGCGGTGCTTTGGGACATGGATTCGGTATCATTGGTTCAGTTCTGATGATTTTCGGCGTTTTAATATATATGATAAGAAAAAGAGTAAGGACTTTTGTTCATCTGGGAATATTAAAACATTGGCTTGAATTACATATATTTTTATGTACCGTCGGACCAATTTTAATATTATTTCATACTGCATTTAAGTTTGGAGGAATTGTTTCCGTAAGTTTTTGGAGTATGGTTGCCGTATTTTTAAGTGGTGTAATCGGAAGATTTATTTATGTTAGAATACCCAGAACTATTGAAGGAAATGAGATGAACATTCAGCAAATTAATGTTATGAATGACAATTTGACCATTAAATTGGCTACTGACTATAACTTATTAAATACAACATTGGAAAAAATTACAAATTTTTCGAAGATAGAACAGCAGGGCAAAGCATCTTTTGGAAATCTTCTATTATCAATTATTCCAAATTATTTTGAAAATAAGAAAAAAATAAAATTGATTATAAATGAATTAAAACAAAACAACATTTCTAAATATCAAAGAAAAGAAATAATAAAAACAACTAAAGAAAAAATTTCAATTTCTAATAAAATTCATTATTTACGCATGATGCAAAGTTTATTTAAATATTGGCATGTTGCTCACTTACCATTTGCATTAATAATGCTTATCATTATGTTTATTCATATTATTGTTACGGTTGCATTTGGGTATCGTTGGATTTTTTAAATAATAGTACAAGATGTATAAATTACAGGTAATTTAACAGTAATAATGTAAAAATAGATTTTTAATAAATAAATTAAATAAAATTTATTGGCATATTAATTGATATATTATCCTTTTTGAATTAATTACTGCGGGAAAGGGTTTGGAAGTAATAATTGAGTATTTGTTATCATCAGTAATTGTTATTCTGTTAATAGGAATAGTTTTATTCGCCTATCTTAGAAGTCATAAAAAACAAACCAAAATAAATAAACTTAAAATTGAAAAAGCAAAAGAATTTGGTTTCCATGAACCAATTTCATTACATCCTGTAATAAATGAAGATATTTGCATTGGAAGCGGAGCATGTGTAGCTGCTTGTCCGGAAAAAGATATCTTGGGTATTGTACATGGAAGAGGAAAATTGATAAATGCTTCTCAATGTGTAGGACATGGCGCATGTTTTCATGCATGTCCGGTTGAAGCAATTTCATTAGTTATGGGTACAGAAAAACGCGGTGTCGAACTTCCTCATGTAAGTCAAAATTATGAAACCAATATTAAAGGAATTTACATTGCAGGCGAATTAGGCGGAATGGGTTTAATAAAAAATGCAGTTGAACAGGGTTCAAAAGCAATGGAAAATATTATTAAAACTCTTCCGAAGCAAAATGATGTAAAATATGATGTAATAATTGTTGGGGCAGGACCGGCTGGTATTTCGGCTTCACTAACAGCGGCGAACAACAAACTTAAATTTTTAACACTTGAACAAGATAGTTTGGGCGGTACTGTTTTTAGTTTTCCAAGATCTAAAATTATAATGACAAAACCAATGAATTTACCCTTACACGGTAAAGTAAAATTATTTGAGACCTCAAAATCGGAATTACTCGAACTTTGGAAAGATATTTTGGAAAAAAATCATATTTCAATTAATGAAAATGAAAAGGTTCTAGAAATTCTAGCTTATCAAAATTATTTTGAAGTAATTACAAATCATGACAATTATAAATGTTCGAAGGTTTTACTTTCAATAGGTAGAAGAGGTTCACCAAAAAAATTAGGTGTTAAAGGTGAAAATCTTGAGAAAGTTGCTTACAGATTACTAGAACCTGAATTAATTAACAACCAAAAAGTATTAATTATTGGAGGAGGCGATACTGCTGTTGAATCGGCTCTTTTGCTTTCCGAAGACGGATCAAATCAAGTTACTCTTTCGTATCGCTCCGCAGTTTTCAACAGGTTAAAACCACTGAATTTGGAAAAAATAAATTTGGCAATAAAAAGTAAAAAGATCAATGTAATATATGAATCCAACCTTGTAGAAATTAGTAACCATGATGTAAAATTAAAACTAAATAATGAAAAAATAATTCCCATTCCTAATGATTTAGTTTACATTTTTGCCGGAGGTGAACTGCCGAATAAATTTTTAGAAAAAATTGGAATTAAGATAACCAAGAAATATGGAGAAACTGTATTAAAACATTAGTCTCAAATACATTATTCTTTTTTTTACTTTTTTATATATCTAATTCAGCTCAAATATCTCCAGGTGAATTATCCGAAGTCCATGCAAATTTAGAAGGCATGAGTAATTGCACTAAATGCCATGATTTGGGTAAACAGGTTTCAAAAGCTAAATGCCTCGGATGCCATACAGAAATTTCAGATTTAATAAATCAAAATAAAGGATATCATTCTAATAAAAATGTCGCTTCAAAAAATTGCTGGAATTGTCATAGTGATCATTTTGGAAGAAATTTTAAAATAATAAAATTTGATGAAGATAAATTCAATCATAATGACGCCGGTTTTGAATTAAAAGAGAGTCATAAAAATTTAGAATGCGGTAAATGTCATAAACCAGAATTTATAACAGATAAAAAACTTAAAAGAAAGAAAAAAACATTTCTTGGGTTAAAAGTAAAATGCAGTAATTGTCACGAAGATTTTCATCAAAATTCATTAGGTGATAACTGTTTAAAATGTCACAATGAAAATAAGTTTAAACCGGCTGTAAATTTCTTGCATTCAAACACTAAATTTGATTTAACCGGAAAACATAAAAATGTAGGCTGTGAACAATGTCATGCAAAAGAAACAAAAAATAATAAACTATTTCAAAAATTTGCAAATGTTGAATTCGCAAGCTGCAAATCTTGTCACAATGATTTTCATCAAGGTAAATTTGGCAATGACTGTAAAAAATGTCACAATACAAATTCATTTAATGATGTAAACATCGGTAACAAATTTGATCATTCCAAAACAGATTTTCCGTTAGTAGGCCGGCATCAAAATGTAAAATGCGAAAATTGCCACAAAGAAAACTTGACCAAGAAATTAAAGTTTTCCAAATGCTACGAATGTCATGAAGATTATCATAAGGGAGAGTTTATAAAAAACAATATTCAAACAGACTGCAAAGTATGTCATTCCGAAGCCGGATTTTCACCTTCTCTTTTTACAACCGAAATGCACAACAAAACAGAATTTAAACTTGCAAATTCGCATTTAGCCACACCATGTTATTCTTGTCACTATAAAAATGATAATTGGCACTTTATAATTACCGGTAGTAAATGTATAACATGTCATTCCAATGTTCACGGGGATGAGATTTCTGATATTTATTTTGACAAAAATAAATGTGAATTTTGCCATACAACCATTTCATGGGATTCTATAGAATTTGACCATAGTACAACCGAATTTGAATTGAATGGAAAACATAAAACCGCAACATGCCGCGATTGCCATTTTAAAACTGATGAAAATAACAACGTTAAACAAAGATTTATAGAGTTAGAAACAAATTGTACGGAATGTCATAATGATATTCATCAAGGGCAGTTCGTTATAAATGAAAAAGTACTTTGTGAAAATTGCCACACATCTGAAAATTGGAAACCAGTTTTGTTTGATCACGCCAAAACAAATTTTTCGCTAGAAGGCGCTCATAAAAATGTTAGCTGCAATAAATGTCATAAACAAGTAATTAAAAATGACATTGCATTTATAAATTACAAATTAAAGGATTTTAGATGCGTAGATTGTCATTCTTGATTCTAACATTAATTTTAACATCAATAATAATTGCACAATCTCCTCATGGAGAGAAATTCGATTTTAATTGCGAAGTATGTCATACAACAAATAGCTGGAAGGTTGACTTAAAAAAAATAAAATTTGATCACAATAAAACTAATTTTGAATTAATTGGCAGACATAAAATATTAGATTGCCAATCATGCCATAATACTTTAAAATTTTCAGAAACAAAAAGTAATTGTTTTGATTGTCACTTAAATATTCACCAAAATACCGTTGAACAAAATTGTGAGCAATGCCATACTTCAAATTCCTGGGTGGTGTCAAACATTACTGAAATTCATGAGTTAAGCAGATTTCCTTTGCTTGGAGCTCATAAAATGGAAGAGTGCGGTGAATGTCATACGTCAATTGACAAATTAATGTTTAACGTAATAGGCACACAATGTATTGACTGTCATTTGAAAGATTATGAATCGACGGTTTCACCCAACCATATTGAAGCAGGTTTTTCGCGTGAATGTGAAGATTGCCATCAAGTAAGCGATATTGAATGGAAAAAGGGAAATGTTTCACATGATTTTTTTCCATTAGTAGGCGGACATAAAATTAGTAATTGCTTTGATTGTCATTCAGCAAATACATTTGAAGGATTGACTCAGGAATGTTTCAGTTGCCATCAGAAAGATTATAATTCAACTACAAATCCCAATCATTCGTCATCCGGCTTTTCAACAAATTGTACTGAATGTCATTCTACGAATCCAAATTGGCAGCCTGCATCATTCAAAGATCATGATAAGTTTTTTGTATTGGATGGAATGCATAAAACAATTGAAAATGATTGTTCAAAATGTCATACTTCAGGATTTGCCAACACATCGGATCAATGTTATGATTGTCATAAAACAGATTATAATTCAGCGGCAGATCCGGTTCATCAATCAGCAGGATTTGGAACCGATTGTGAATCATGCCATAATACTAAAGCTTGGAATCCTTCTACTTTTGATCACGATAATCAGTTCTTCCCAATATATTCCGGTGAACATAAAGGCGAATGGAATAAATGTGCCGATTGTCATACTAACAGTTCTAATTTTCAAGTATTTGAATGCATAAATTGTCATGAACATAATCAAAACTCTATGAACGATGAACATAGCGGAGTTAATGGTTATGTATATCAGAGTACAGCATGTTTTTCATGTCATCCTACTGGAAATAAAGAAGGTGGATTTAATCATGCGGCAACAAATTTTCCTTTAATCGGAGCTCATACTTCAACACAGTGTATTGATTGTCATTCAGCAGGTTATCAAGGAACTTCTACAGAATGTAAATCATGTCACTTAACGGATTTTCAAAATTCAATAAATCCTAACCATCAACAATTAGGCTTAGAACAAAATTGCGAACAATGTCACACATCCAATCCTGATTGGCAGCCGGCAGCTTTTCCGGTTCATAATGATTTTTATTTATTTGAAGGCGCGCATATCAGCATTTCAAATGATTGCTTTTCATGTCACTCGGGAGATTATATAAATACAAAAAATACTTGCGTAGGATGTCATTTGGATAATTATAATAATACATCCAACCCAAATCATCAGTCTGCGGGATTTGGTACTGACTGTGAAACATGTCATTCGCAAAGTTCATGGCAGCCGGCAACATTTGATCATGATAATCAATTTTTTCCAATTTATTCGGGAAAACACAATAATCAATGGAATGAATGCTCGGATTGTCACATGAATACATCAAATTTTCAAATATTTGAATGTATCAACTGCCACGAACATGAAAAATCGAAAATGGACGAAGAGCATAGTGGAATTCAAGGATATCAATACTTAAGCGCGGATTGTTATGCTTGTCATCCAACAGGCAGTCAAGAAGGAGCGTTTAATCATTCAATATCGGAATTTC
This sequence comes from Ignavibacteriota bacterium, assembly GCA_016713565.1. NCBI lineage: Bacteria > Pseudomonadati > Ignavibacteriota > Ignavibacteriota bacterium. The sequence goes on along the minus strand of JADJOX010000007.1, from coordinate 1,358,942 downwards.
CTTTAACCGGTGCACATATTAATCAAGATTGTTCTGATTGTCATCAATCGGGGTATACAAATACGTCTAAAGAATGCATTAGTTGCCATCAAAATAATTTTAATAATTCACTTGAGCCTAATCATACTCAAGTAGGAATTTCTATAACGTGTGAAGAATGTCACTCAACATCAGCATGGAAGCCTTCAACTTTTAATCACTCAACAACAGGTTTTGAATTAGTTGGCGGGCATAATATTTCAACATGTTCAAATTGTCATTCAGTAAATACCTCAAACGCATCTGCTGAATGCTATACTTGTCATGCTGATAATTATTCATCGGCTCCCGGACATGTACAGCAGAATTACCCTAAAACTTGTCAAGATTGCCACAACACATCGAACTGGAACGAAACATCATTTGATCATAACAAAACTAATTTTGTTTTAACAGGCGCTCACATAAATGCAAATTGCAGTAGTTGTCATCAATCGGGGTATACAAATACGTCTAAAGAATGCATTAGTTGTCATCAAAATAATTTTAATAATTCACTTGAACCGAATCATTCTCAAGTCGGGATTTCTACAACATGCGAAGATTGTCACTCAACATCAGCATGGAAACCTTCAACTTTTAATCACTCAACAACAGGTTTTGAATTAGTTGGCGGACATAATATATCAACATGCTCAAACTGTCATTCAGTAAATACCTCAAACGCATCCGCAGAATGTTATACTTGCCATGCTGATAATTATTCATCAGCTCCCGGACATGTACAGCAAAATTACCCTAAAACTTGTCAAGATTGCCACAACACATCAAATTGGAACGAAACATCATTTGATCATAACAAAACTAATTTTGTACTTACAGGCGCTCATACAAATACAAATTGCAGCAGTTGTCATTCAACCGGATATACGGGTACGACAACAAATTGCTTTGATTGTCATATAGGTGCATTCAATAATTCAAGTAATCCAAGTCATACTCAATTGGGACTTTCTACAAATTGTGCAGATTGCCACACAACCAATCCCGATTGGCAGCCCGCATCATTTTTAATCCACAATGATTTCTACGTTTTAGAAGGTGCGCATTCTAATATTTCGAATAATTGTGCAAGTTGTCATAATGGAAATTATACGAATACACCAAATAATTGTTATGGATGCCATAGCAGTGCTTATAACTCTACCGCAAATCCTGTTCATTCAAGTTCCGGATTCGGATTTGCTTGTGAAGATTGCCATTCACAAGTTGCTTGGAGGCCAGCAACCTTTGATCATGATGGTCAGTATTTTCCAATTTATTCGGGCAAACATAAAGAAGAGTGGAATGTATGTTCTGATTGTCATAAAAATTCAAACGATTATTCGATTTTTTCATGTATTGATTGTCATGAACATAACCAAACAGATATGAATAATAAACATCGCGGTCAAAGCGGCTATTCTTATAATAGTAGCGCATGTTATAATTGCCATCCGAATGGTAGAGAGAATAATTTGAATAAAAAAGAACTTTTTAGATTTGAGTGAAAATACTTATGATAAAATACTTAAAAATATTCATAATTTTCTCATTCACAATTTTATCGGCGCAAAATCTTGATGATAAGTATATTGCAGGGAAAGTTAATTATATCTCTTCTCAATATATTTATATAAGTTTTGCAAATACAATAGGAATCAATATAGGTGATACGCTTTATATTAAAACATCATCTAGTATGATACCCAAATTGATTGTAAAAGAAAAATCTTCAAGCTCATGTGCCGCAATATTGATTAAGGAAAAAGTTAAAAAGGATAGTGAAGTATTTGCGTTAATAAAAAACGCTTCTTATAAAATTAATACTGATGAAAAAAATGATTCAACTATAATACAAGACTCTAAATCTGAAGAATTTAAGCCAATTAAAACAGTTTCATCCAACTACAATAAAGCTAAGAATAAAAATTTCTACGGAAGATTTAATATATCAAGTTATTCAAATTTATCTAATAATTTAAGTTCCGACAATTCGCAGAACTGGAGATACACGCTTTCATTAAATGCTGATAGTATTGGCCGGTCCGGTTTTTCATTTTCAAATTATATTACGTTCAAATACAAAGCTGATGAGTGGAATTTTGTAAAAACACATTTAAACAACGCGGCTAAAATTTATGACTTAGCTCTTTCATATAATTTTGATAAAACAAAATTAATTTTAGGAAGAAAAATTAATTCTAAAATTTCCAATATTGGAGCAATTGATGGTTTACAATTAGAATCGAATTTTAAATCCTTTTATATCGGCGGAGTTATTGGCTCAAGGCCAAATTTTGAAGATTATGGATATAATCTAAATCTTATGCAATTAGGTGGTTATATAAGTAAATCTGATTCTTTGGGGAACGGAGAAATGAATAATACAATTTCGGTTTTTCAACAGATGAATAACGGAACAACTGATAGAAGATTTTTATATTTACAACATTCCAACAATATCATAAACAAAATAAATTTCTTTTTATCTAGTGAAATTGATTTATTTAAATATTTAAATGATAAACCGAATAATGATTTTAGACTAACAAGTATCTACGTTTCTGCAAGATATAATCCCGTAAGATGGATTTCGGCAACCGCAAGTTACGACGCACGCAAAAATGTAATTTATTATGAAACATTTAAAAATTATGCCGATCAATTAATTGAATCGGCGCTAAGGCAAGGTTTCAGATTACGATTAAATGTTCGTCCAATTAATAATATTATGTTCAGTTTAAATTCCGGTTACAGATTTAGTGATAATGATATCAGACCATCAAAAAATTACTCTGCGTCTATAACTCATTCTAATGTACCATTACTAAACTTAAGCGCAAATCTGAACTATTTGAATCTTAGCACAAACTATTTGACCGGAAATATTATTGGAATTCGAATATCAAAAGATCTATTTGATGGAAATGTTTACGCTGATTTATCTTACAGAAATGTCAATTACAATTTTATTAGTTCAAAATCAAAATTGCTGCAAAACATTCTAGCCGCTGATTTTTCATTAAGGATAAGCAGTAATCTTTCACTTTCTTTAAGCTTTGAAGGAACATTTGAAGGAAAATCAAGTTACAGCAATATTTTTACAAATTTTTCATGGAGATTTTAAATTGTAATTTCACCTTCTAAATATAGAACTGCATTTCCGCTGATTTTTACTCTATCACCTAAATATTCACAAAATAATTCACCGCCTCTTTTAGAAACCTGTTTTGCGCTAAGTATTGTCTTATTTAATTTTTTTGACCATAATGGTATTAACAATGTGTGTGCATAACCTGTTACTGGATCTTCATCAATACCAACATCAGGAGCAAAAAAACGCGAAACAAAATCCACATCATTTCCTTTAGCGGTTATAATTACTCCATGAGTTTTGAGTTTTAAAAAGTCATTTATTCTTGGTGAAAGATTTTTCACTATTTCTTCATCGTCAAAAACACAAATAGTTGATTTATCAAAAAAAACTTCAGTTGGCTTTTTGCCTAATGCATCTGTTAAAATTTCATTAAAATTAATTTTCTGTGGATTTCTTGATGGGAAATTTAAACTTATTAAATCACATTCTTTGGTTACAATTAATTTTCCGCTGCGCGAATTAAATTCAATAATATTATCAGAGTAATTTAATAAATTGAAGAGAACATAAGAAGAAGCTAATGTTGCGTGTCCGCACAGATCTACTTCACTAGCCGGGGTAAACCAGCGAATTCTATATCCGTCATTCTCATTTACAAAAAAAGCAGTTTCTGCAAGATTATTTTCTGCTGCAATATTCTGCATTGTTAAGTCATCCAACCAATTTTCCAATGGAACAACTGCCGCAGGATTTCCTTGAAACACTTTACTTGTAAATGCATCGACTTGAAATAGTTTTAATTTCATAACTTCCTCTATTATTTATAATTTGGAAATCGAATTTAAAAATTATAAAAAAATAAAGAGAATTTAATGAGTTTAAAAACTAAAGATATGCCAATTGAAGAATTTCGAAAACATGGACATGAACTTATAGATTTTATAGCAGATTATTTTGAAAACATTGAAGAGAAGCCTGTTCTAGCACAAGTTGAGCCCGGTGAAATAAAAGTTAAAATTCCCAAGGCTCCACCCGAAAAAGGTGAGAATTTTGAAAGTATTTTAAATGATGTAAATAAAATCATTATACCAGGAATGACGCATTGGAATCATCCCAACTTTATGGCATATTTTAATTCAACCGCCTCTGCTCCGGCAATATTAGGTGATTTTTTAAGCTCAGCATTTAACATCAATGGAATGATTTGGAAAACATCTCCCGCATCAACGGAATTAGAAGAAGTTGTGCTTGATTGGTTTAGGCAAATGCTTCAATTACCAAAAAAATTTTGTGGAATTATTTATGATTTAGCGTCGGTTAGTTCAATGCACGCTATTGCCGCGGCAAGGGAACAGGCAAAATCTAATAATCCGGAATTTGATATATCTAAATTAAAGATTTATTGTTCCGAACACGCGCATTCATCAATTGAAAAAGGCGTAATTACTTTGGGAATGCCCATAACTGCTGTAGTAAAAATAAAAACTGACGATCAATTCAGAATGCTCACATCTGAATTAGAAGAAGCGATAAATGAAGATAAAAGAAATAATTTTCAGCCTTTCTGCATTGTTGCTACAGTTGGTACAACTTCAATGACAAGTATCGATCCTATCGACAGAATATCGCAAATTGCGAGAAAATATAATTTATGGCTGCATGTAGATGCTGCTCACGCCGGCTCGGCGGCAATTGTTCCCGAAATAAGACCAATATTAAGCGGAATTGAAGATGCTGATTCGATGGTTGTAAATCCCCACAAATGGCTGTTTGTTCCAATTGATTTAAGCGTATTGTTTACTTCAAAACCTGAAACAATAAAAAAAGCGTTTTCAATTGTTCCGGAATATTTAAAAACTGATGAAGAATCGAAAGTTATAAATTATATGGATTTTGGAATTCAATTAGGAAGAAAATTTCGCTCGTTAAAATTATGGTTTTTAATACGCTACTTTGGTGTTGAAGGATTACAGAACATTATTCGTGAACATATACGGCTCGGTGAATTATTTGCCGATTTTATAGACCGCCATCCAAATTTTGAAAGATTAGCGCCGACACCTTTAAGTACAATTTGTTTTAGAGCGATTCCAAATAAAAATATGAATGATGAAGAATTAAACGAATTCAACAAAAACTTAATGAATGAAATCAATAGTTCGGGAAAGCTGTTCTTAAGTCACACAAAAATTAATGGAAAATTTACAATAAGAATTACAATCGGCGGAATTAGAACAGAAGAAAAACATATTTTAAATGCTTGGGAACTGATACAAGAGAAATTTAAATATTTATTGTAAAATTAATTTTCTTGAGTGCAATCCTAAACACAATATAAATCGAAAAAAACGGACTAATATAAACTTAAATTAAGAAAGAAAGATCCGACCTAAATGATCGGATCATAACAGATTTTCAATTTTTCTTTTCACTTAATTTATTCACAACAGCAAATTTTGCCGCTGCCAAAGTTTCACGGTTTACTTTTTCAGTAATTCTACCGCGTGTAATATCTTCTAAATTAATGTAACCATTTATAAATAATAACTGCAGTATCATATTGTTTTCTACGGTCGATTTACTGTATCCTTCGGCAATATAAAGTTTATCACAATCCTTGTAAAATTCATTTGCAAAGTTTTCATTGTTCGGTAAATCCATTAATTGTTCATAAGTTTCTGTATAACCGTTTAATTCAACATTAATATTTGGTGTTACTAAAAGCGGACTGAACTCTTTTTTCTTCTCAACCGGACAAAAGCCCTTAAGCGATGTTAAATCAACATGAACTTTCTCATTATCAATTCTAACAAATTCCGCCTTACGCATTTGTTCAAGTTGATATAAGAAAAAGTTATATCTGTTGACTTCCGCGTTTTGTTTTTCGTCAGAAATTATATGTCCGTATTTTTCTCTTACAATATTTCTAACGTAATTTTTATTCTTATTTATTTCCGGTTTTGAGATTCTGACTTCTTGAATCATTTTTACCATATCTTGAGCAGCAGCTTGCGGACCTGTAATTTCTTTACCTTTACGACCAAGATCGGTAGATAAAATTCCAAAACGAATTTGTCTTCCTGCTCCTTTTTCTTTTTCTCCGCCTTTCAAAATATTAACGAGATGTTTTTTCATTTCGTATTGTCCTTCTTCTGCGACAAATGGTTGTCCGGCCGGAGTGCTTGCAAGTGAATTAAAGAAACTGCTGAATATTGTACGATCTAAAATAATTTCTTTGGAATTTGCGTCTTCAGATTCCGAAATACAATTTGCAATAAATCTATTTTTGATTATATCGAATTTTGCAGATTCTATCTTATATTTAATACCATCTGAATGCTTGAAAATTTTGTTATTAAAAATTTTATTTACAACTTCTTCAATATCAATTTTTTCAATCAATTTGTATGATGAACATAGATAATACTTTCCGGTAAATTCATCGAATTCCCAATCGAGAACATCATCAAGATAATTGCCATGTTTATCCATAACTTCAACAACGTTTCTGTCATTTGTATATCTTAACAATGTTCGTTGAAAATTAGGATTGTCAGAACTGGTTGCTTTTTCTTTTCGTTCACCATGAGAATCTCTATAAAGTAAAAAGTTTTCAGGATTTTTATAAACTGTGATTCCGGCTTCTTGTCTTCCAAAATTACTAGCGGTTAGCATAATATCAATTTTATATGGCATTTTAATATCGCATAAACCGCTGATTGTGCTTCTTGAATTTAAATCTTCAACGTTGCTGTCCGCAGCGCTTTCAAACAGGGAATTGTAATATCTAATAAAATCGGGATCAAAATCTGTTACTCGCGAAAAATCACCTTGTTCGGTTCCAATACCGTAAAGATTTCCGTCTACATCCGGAAAAACATAAAACATATCGCCGGCAATTAATTTAATAGAACGAATTCCGGGTAAATCTTTCTTAAGCCATTTAAGCATCATAGCAGCAAGCATTTCGGATTTTCCGACTCCGCTGTCGCCATCGACTTGAATAACAAATAAACTTCCGTCGTCTTCTTCAACTGCAAACAGAGAACCGTGTACAGGCATTCCGCCCATTTCCTTAACTTTTTCGTTCATCATTGTAAGCCAAGGTTTTTTAATATTTCCGAAATAATCGGTTTTCATTTTTAAAGGGGTTACTAATGTTTTAATATTTCCATTTGGTCCCTTAATATTGAAATAACCAATTTGAGGATATGAAATTACTTTTTCCGGCGCGCCGTAAAATAAAATTACATCAGGAATAAAATCTTTTAAATCACCCAAACTTACTTCATCTGCTGTTATTAAACGATGGTTATCAGTTAGATATTTAATGTACGACTTTTGAATTACATACAAAACTTTTACAAGTCCATGTTTAATAATTTTACATCTGTAATCATCCGCGTCCATATTTGCAACAAACTTTGAAAGACGATTTTTAAAGAAAACAGCCGAAGGCTTTGTGTCTAAATTTTTTATATATTCATTTAAATCTTCATATTTTCTTTCACCGGCATTTTCTATATCGCGGTCGACTTTGTGCATTGCGTATTCACGTTTTTTGGCATCGGTTACAATTCTTGTATGTGTTTGAACCGGCTGCTCGGAAGCAATTACGCCGCATTTTTTCATAACTTCTTCAATCCATTTTAAAGAGCCTTCTTCAAATGAATCTAAAGTTTTATTACTGAATTCATAATTTTTGTGCAGTGTAATTCCGTGCTGTATCATTTCATTAATGCTTGAATTCTGCTGTCTATATTGGGTTTCAACGAATTTAATTAAAGTATGAGTATACTTATCATAATATTCCGTTGAGCGTGTTTTGTTGATTATTTTTACAAAAAATAAAATTATATCTCTTGCAATCTGATGAAGTTTGTCCTGTGTTACTTTCTCATATTTATATCTGTAAATATCATCTATCATCAAAATTATTTCATGAGTTAAAATTTCGAAAATAAATTCTTCGGTAAATAATTTAACTTCACCGTTTCCTTTTTCCGAAAGTTTTGATGATAATAATTTTACTTTGGAATTTAGTTTAATTGAAAAGTTCTCATCTTTCTTTAATAAATAAAAGTATAAAAGTTTTTCGGAAATAGAATTATTTTCGGAAAGGACTTTATCCAAAAGAGTTTTGTGAACAATTCCTTCCAGCTTTCCTTTAAATAAATTTGGTTCTAAACTCTTAAAGACTTTATCAATAAATATATTCGCGTATTGCTTTAAATTAAATTCATTAACTGAGAATCCAACGACTTCTTCAAATTTTTCAATAGAAGTTTTTATTAACTGTTCATAATTTGGTTCAATTGCGTCCTGTTCAAAAGGCAGATTAAAATGAAGCAGAAGTTCGCGTATATATTTACGCAAAACAATATTTGTTCCTTCAAGCTTGGTTATATCAGCAGAAAAATCATCCGAAGCGTTTAATGCCATTATTTTAACTTTTGAATCGGAGAACAATATTCTCTCCAATTCAATAAGTATTTCTTTCATAATAATAATTTCTTCGGGATCATCAAGCACATGATAATTAGGTTTATAATCCATTTTATTATCAATGTATTTTTGAATTGCTGGCTTTCCGAATTTATTTATTACTGTATTGAAGTCTAAATTCTTAATCTGCGGAATAGTTTTATAGATCTGAGGCAGAAGATTTTCATAAATTTTTGAAAACGCTTTACTCTTAATAAAACTACCCAAATCTCTGCATTCTCCAATATTGTCATAAAATTCAATTACTGAGTTTTGAGATTTATTCAATGAGTTTATTGTAACTCCGCAATCTTTCGGAAAAGCATGATACAGCGTCATTATATTGCTTATTGTTAAACTGTTCTTTTTTTGTTTTTTTATATTCTTAATTATTTCAAAATCTAAAAGAACATTTTTAATAAAGTCTTTATCTGTAGATGTGGAAAAAATTATATCTAAAATATCATCCGCTCTTTTATCGGAGTTAGCAGGTTTTGACTTTTCACTTCTAAATATTTTCAGATATTTTAAAACAATTCGCAATGCGTTTTCAAATTCCTTTTTGAAAACGTCATAACTTTTATCTGAGCCGTGAAGATAATCACCGATTGAAAATCTCAAAAATCCGGTTTGATAAGGTATTACGGCAATTCCTCTTTCCTGAGCCAAACGTTTCGTAAATTTTTCAAGATCTTGATAGAAAAAATTCTCTTTCAGTTTTAGGTTGAATAAATAAGAACCGTCGGATGGAAGAACTTCAGCAAACTGATTATCAGTTTCGCTTAAAATTGAGTTTGCCACTTCTTTGGCAAGTTTTAATCTTTTTAAAGATTCCGCGCCAAAGTTTTTATTTACTCTGAATTTATTAATTTCCGAAACAAGATGTTTTTGATAATAACTGAAAAACGGTTCGCCTTTATATTTGAAATCATCGGGTAAATCTAGAACATCCAATTTATCTAATGAAGTAAGTTCATCTAATAAAAATAGATGCAGCGGACTTCCTTCAAAAGGAGAAAATCTTTTTACTGATTTACTTTGATTTGCAGTTTCTTTTCTGTCGTTAAAACTTTCAATTTCATCAATAATATATTTTTCAATTCTTGCTTTTATCTTGTAGCGAGAAGCTTCTTTCGGAAGTTCGCGTTCCATTCTGTCTTTTATCTTTTTAGCAAGCTGTGCGGTTTCCAATGTGTTTACAAGAATATAAAGCGAATTCGTGTTTCCTTTTTCTATTCCGTTTTGTTCTTTTGCAAAATCAATAACATCTTTTCTTGCCGGTGTCGCAATTAAGGAACCTAATCTGCTTCCGGTAGCGCCTAAATTTTTTGTGGTTGATAAAGACGAAACCGCACTAATATTTCCCATGGCGGAGATGTTATTCATTATATATCTGGAAATTGTTCGCCATTTTGGTTCTTTTGGATCTTCAATTTTAACTGAATCACTATAAGCTTCATCCAACAATAATGTGATTTTGCTGTTATTTAAAAATTTCAAAAACTTAATTAACGATACGTTATTAAAATCCGTATAACCGCTTGGATTTGATGGATCGTTTATAATTATTGTTAAATTTTCGCAAAATCTATCCCATAAACTTCCGGTATCATCAAAAAGCTGGAAGTTATTTTTCATTCTGTTTAATCGTTGGTGGAGTCTGTCAAAATCAATTCTTCCGCTTTCATCCAAACCGATTTCAAGATCAAAGGGATTTATATCAAATCTGTCTTCCGGAAAAAGATCTTTATATTCCCAAGAAGCTTCTTGATTAAATAAAATATACGGCATTAAAACACGATCAGATAAAATATCTCTTATTATCATTTGAACATCATCGGCAACCGAAGTTATTTCCAAATTACTTAAGTTGCTTATAAATTCTTTAATTATATCTTTTTCTGTTTCTGATTTGTTTTCATATGCTTCTTTTATTCCAAGATCAATTAACAAATTGTAAAATCTTCCTGTGTTATCCGATTCATTTTGAACTTTTGTAATGTATTCTTTATACTTTTCTAAAAATAAGTTCAATCCAAAGTTTTTATGGAAATGATTATTTAAAGTTCGCAGATAATTATCAGGAGTAATATCAATAATTGTCTTGCACTTTTTAATAATTTTTGGATCTATCGGTTTTAATTTTCTCTGCAAAAGATAATTGCCGTAAGTTCTTATTTGACCTCTACCGCCGCCTTCAATTATTGTCGCAATATTAACTTGTTCAATATTTGAATAAAAATATGCCTTGGTTCTTGATTCAAACTCGGCAATTAGTGCTTTGTTGAATTTTTGAAGTGATTTTGGATTTTTACAATTTTGAATTAGAACAATAAAATCCCGCAATTTTGTTAATGAATATTTATCCTTAATAATTTGCTTAACAAAATTATTGAATTTATATAGGTTAAGATTTTTAAGATGATTTTCAGTTTCACCCAATTGTTCCAATTTAAACAGACGTAATTCTTCTTCGTAATCCGCAATTTTTTGATCGGCACAAATTCTGAATTTTTCAAAGTTTTCATCATTAACTTTGTCTAATATCAATCTAAGGTTCAATTGACTATTTGCCAAAGCGCCTAATTTTTTTGTGTGTACCTTATTTAAGGTGTTTATAATTTTATTATGAAAAGCAAAAACCAAAGAAGTATTTGTACTTTTTGATTCGGGCGAGTCATCAATTAAAATAATTCTTGTTAAATAGGGGAACCATTTAATGTTGTTGAAAATATTTTTTCTCATATTCTCAATTTTAACTATAAAAATGCTTGTTGTATCAGATTCAATTTGTTTAAAAAGATCATCCGCATTTTTAAATTCAATGACTTTAACATCATTTTTGTTAAAAATTTCTTCAGAAAATAATTCAATTACCGTATCGCAGCTTCCACCTACAACTGTTTTAATAAATCCGTCCAAACCTTTGAAATTTACCGTTAAAAATGTTCTGCTTAGAAAGTCTTGTTTTTCGGCATTAGTGGTGTAATGAGAGCTTTGAATTATCATTTGTTCAAGCACATCCATAAAATAATTCCATTGTGCTTCTTCGGTATCTCCAACAATTCCAATTACATCTCTATATTTTCTTAGTTCGGTAACATCATCACCTAAAACCATTTTGTACATCAGGTCCAAATGAGTTTCTGTAACCGGAGGTGTTCCTATGGAAAAATCATGAGAATTTAGAATATTTGTTGTTTGTTCTTTTGTTTTTGAATCAACTGCTTCAGTATCAATAAAATACTTTAATTTATCCTCAAAACTTTGCTTTTTTTCTCTATATTGAAAGGCTTTAGAGTCTTCATGCGGAAATATCATTAAAGAAACATCAGAATAACCGGGAATAGATTCTTTTAACTCTAACAAATATTTATCAATTTCTAAAAACTGTTTTGATGGATCGACAGGTTCTTCAAAACAAGTTCTAACGAAACTTTTAAGGAGATTAAGTGTATCATTAGGCATAAAATTTTCGGCTCTTTCGCCTAAAGATTTGTAAAGATTTATGTAGTCATGTGCTTCAGATCGCAATTTGATCTTTGGTTTTCCTATAATTTGCATAATTATCTTTTATATTATTAGTAAAAAGTTAATTTTGATTGTAAAAGGTAGACAATAGCATTTTTTTATCATTGACTTAATTAAAAAAAATCAACTATTTATGTACCCAAATAATAGAGAAGGAAAAATTTGTAAAATTAATTCACAGTATAAATATACTTAACTTTTTTATTTTTTTTTCGATAATAGGGGGATAAGTTAAGAATTTGTATATATTGATAAAATCGAAAAAGTATAAATAACAAATTTTCCCCCCTAAATATTTATATCTTTTACATCAAAATGTATAAAACGGAATACCGCTTAAAAAAGTATTGACTTTAAATTCTAAAAACCTTATATACTTTAGATTTTTTTTACAAATAAGTGACAGTGTCTTAATTTGAGAATAACTATAAATTAACGGAGTACCTTAATTGAAAATCACCAAACAAATAACCAACAGAGAAAGTCAATCGTTGGACAAATATTTCCAGGAAATTGGCAAAGTTGATCTTATTACTCCAGACGAGGAAATAGAACTTGCCATTAAAATAAGAAATGGAGATAAAGCTGCTTTAGATAAGCTTACAAAAGCTAATTTAAGGTTTGTGGTAAGTGTTGCTAAACAATACCAACATCAAGGATTACCACTAAGCGATTTAATTAACGAAGGCAATCTTGGTTTGATTAAAGCTGCAAAGAAATTTGACGAAACGAGAGGATTCAAATTTATATCCTACGCCGTATGGTGGATACGTCAATCAATTATGCAAGCTATTGCAGATCAATCAAGAATGGTTCGTTTACCATTGAACAGAGTTGGAGAATTGTCCAAAATTTCCAAAGCAGCAAGTATGCTTGAACAAGAACTTGAAAGAAAACCAAGTGTTGAAGAAATTGCTCAAGAATTGGAAATGAATGTTGATGACGTTGCTTATACACTTCGTCATTCAGGCAGACAAGTTTCTGTTGATGCGCCTTTTTCTCAAAGTGAAGATAGTAAAAGTAGTCTTTTGGATATTATGCCAAACGAAGATCAGCCGCAGCCCGATCATCGTTTAATGAGCGAATCTTTAAGAAATGAAATTGAAAGAGTACTTTCTACTTTATCTGAAAAAGAAGCTACTGTAATTAAATTATATTTTGGATTTAATACGGAATATACGGCAACTCTTGAAGAAATTGGTGAAATACTAAATTTAACTCGTGAAAGAGTTAGACAAATAAAAGAACAAGCTTTAAGAAAACTGCGTCACGCATCAAGAAGCAAAAAACTTAAAGTATATCTTGGTTAAAAAAAATAATTTGTATTTTATAAAGCGGTCTGGGAAACTTGACCGCTTTTTTTATGTGCTAAATTAGCCTTAATTAAATTCTTACCTCATTCACCAGATTGATCAATTTTCAAATTTTACAAAGTAATACTTTTACCGAAAATTTTGTGTGAATATACTTAATAACTTTATATAAGTAATTTTTATTCAATAAAATTTACCGTAAATACTTTTTCTTATTGACATTTTACAATAAAATAATTTATCTTGCACATCAAGATGAACAAAATGAATTTAACATACGGCAAATTAAACAACTGGTCCTGGTGGTGGAGTATATCAAATAACGGGTAATCAGTGAAATATATTAGGAAATTTAAAACCCTTCTTTGGTAAATCACTGAGAAGGGTTTTTTGTTATATGCTAAAATAAAATTTTTAATCATGTTCTCAATTTTTAACATCTTATAAAACTAAAATAAGCGGTAAAGAAGAAAAGAAAAAATTAAATGGGCATAAAATGAAATTTGAAGAATTTGAAGAACTTTCAAAAAGTTATAATGTAATTCCGGTTTATGAAATTATTACAGCTGATTTATTAACTCCTGTTTTAGCTTATTTAAAAATTAGAGAAAAAAATAAATTTTCTTTTTTGCTGGAATCCGTTGAAGGTATTGGAAGGCTAGCTCGTTACTCATTTATTGGAACATCGCCAAAGGAAATAATTCAATCCGAAAACAATCATATCACAATCACTAAAAACGGAAAAACCGAAAGCATTAATATTGAACTGCTTGATTATCTTCATTCGCTTGTTGAAAAATACAATCATCCTCAAATAGAGGAATTGCCCGATTTTACTGGAGGAATTATTGGTTATTTGGGATTTGAAATAATTTCCAAAATTGAAAATACAATTCACTTCAATAAAAACTTAACCCAAGAATTCCCAAATTCAATATTGGGATTGTTTGATACAATAATTGCCTTTGATCATTACAAACATAGAATAATTTTAATTGCAAATGTTTTTTCTGAAGATTTTGAAAAAGCAGAGAAGGCCTATGAAAATGCCATTTTCAGAATTTCGGAAATTAGAAAAAAAATTATTCAGCCAATTTCATATCAAAATAAATTCAAGTCAAAATCAGAAATTGGAACTAAGATTAATTTCGAAGAATTTTCTTCAAAGATTGAAAAAATAAAGGACAATATTTATAATGGTGACGTTTTTCAATTAGTGATTTCGGAAAGATTCGAACAAGAATTTGAAGGAGATTTACTTAATGTATACCGTGCCTTGCGAATAATAAATCCATCACCTTATATGTATTTTATGGAAATTAATGAAGATGTAAAAATTATCGGAACATCGCCAGAAGATTTGTTAAAGGTAAAAGATGGAAACGCGACAATTTTGCCTATAGCGGGAACAAGAAGACGCGGAAAAACAAAAGAAGAGGATTTACAGCTTGAAGAGGATTTGATGAACGACGAAAAAGAAATAGCAGAACATACAATGCTCGTTGATTTGGCAAGAAATGATTTGGGACGTGTTTGTGAACACAATTCAGTATTTGTAAGTGAAATGAAAAAGGTTCATAGATTTTCTCATGTAATGCATATTGTCTCTAGGGTTGAAGGAAAACTAATGCAAAATAAAAATTGTATTGATGCGTTAAAGGCAAGTTTTCCGGCTGGAACTGTATCCGGTGCTCCAAAAATTAGAGCTATTCAATTAATAAATGAATATGAGAAAGTTAGACGAGGACCTTATGCGGGCTCGGTTGGTTATATTGATTTTAACGGTAACTTGGATATGTGTATTGCCATCAGAACATTTTTTGCAAATAAAGACACAATATATTGGCAGGCCGGTGCCGGAATTGTTGCCGACAGTAAAGCGGAACTTGAACTAAAGGAAATCCAAAACAAATCGGCTGTTTTGGTAAGCGCATTAAAATTTGCAGAGGAAATAGATGAAAATCTTAGTAATAGATAATTACGATTCTTTTACATATAATCTTGTTCAGCTTGTAGGAAAATTTACGAACAATATAATTGTTAAAAGAAATGATGAAATTACTATTGAAGAAATTATAAAATTAAATCCAAATAAAATTATAATTTCACCTGGTCCGGGTAGACCGGAAGATTCCAATGTTTCGCTTGATGTAATTCGTGAACTTGGAAAAACCATACCGGTATTAGGTGTTTGTCTCGGTCACCAAGGAATTGGATATTGTTTTGGATCAAAAATTACAAACGCGCCAAAACTCATGCATGGAAAAATTTCAAAAGTTTTACATGATGGCAAAACGATCTATAAAAATGTACCGCAGAATTTTAATGCAGGCAGATATCATTCACTTGTAATTGACCGAAAGTCAATTTCAGATGACTTGGAAATTACATCATTTACAGATGAAGATATAATAATGGGTGTACGTCATAAAAAATATCCAATTGAAGGAATTCAATTTCATCCCGAATCAATATTAACACCCGATGGTGAAAAATTAATTAAAAATTGGTTGGAGTTATGAAAGAACAATTAGAAAAAGTAATAGCTGGAGAAAGTTTATCATTTAATGAAGCTCATCAAGTTATGTATTCAATAATGAGCGGGAACGAAAACAATTCGAAAATCGCATCATTACTTACTGCACTTAAAATTAAGGGGGAAACTTCTGAAGAAGTTGCCGGATTTGTTAAAGCAATGCGCGAAAAAGTTATTCCTATAAAATATAATAATGATAAAGTAATAGATGTTTGCGGTACCGGCGGCGATAGTTCGGGGACTTTCAACATTTCGACGGCTGTTTCTTTTGTTGTTGCAGGAGCCGGTGTTGGTGTTGCCAAGCACGGGAATCGTTCAATCTCAAGTAAAAGCGGAAGTTCAGATGTTTTACATGAATTAGGTGTAGATGTTCAGCTGAATCCTGAACTTTCTGAAAAAGCATTAAATGAAATAGGAATTGCTTTTTTGTTTGCGCCTCTTTATCATCCGGCAATGAAACACGTTGCACCGATCAGAAAGGAATTAGAATTCAGATCAATTTTTAATATTCTTGGTCCGCTAACAAATCCAGCCGGTGTAAAGCGACAAATGATAGGAACATTTAGTGATAAAACTGCTCAATTAATGAGCGAAGCAATAAAGCTTTTGGAAATGGAAAAAGTTACTTTTCTCTGCACAAAAAATTCATATGATGAAATTACTTTAACAGATACGACAAAAGTTTTTGAAGTAAATCAAGATAATTCAATGTATTTCTATTCGTTAACGAATGAGAATTTTGATTTCCCCAAAATTGAATTGACTCAAATCCAAGGCGGTAATGCAAAAGAAAATGCCGAAATAATTTATAATATATTTTTAAACAAAAATAACGGACCGGCATACGATGTTGTAGTTGCCAATGCTGCATTGGCGTTAAAGACATCCGGAATATCTGATAATTTGAGTGAATGTAAATCAATCGCCGAGGAATCAATAAAATCAGGCGAAACATTAAAGAAGTTAAACCAATTGAAAGAATTCGGTGAAAAACACAAATGACAATTTTAAATGAAATAATTTCTGTAAAAAAAGATGAAGTAAAAAATTTAAAGAAGAACTTTACTTTAAGCAGATTTAAAGATTCTGAGCATTTTGGTAAACCCAATTTAAGTTTATTTAATTCATTAAATAATAAAGAAAGAATTTCAATTATTGCGGAAATTAAAAAAGCCAGTCCTTCAAAAGGTATTATTAGAGAAGATTTTGATCACTTTGAAATTGCGGATATTTATATGAATGTTGGTGTTGACGCTATTTCAATTCTGACTGATAAAAATTTCTTTAAAGGTAATATTACCTATTTAAATGACATTGCGAAAATCAAAACAGTCCCTTTACTAAGGAAAGATTTTATTATTGACGAGTATCAGATACTTGAAGCCAAAGCAAACGGTGCGGACGCAATTTTATTAATCTCCGAAGCGCTATCTAAAAATCAAATTAGTGAATTAACTTTCGCCGCCAAAGAAAATAATCTTGAAGTTCTTTTAGAATTGCATTCTAAAGAAGAAATTGAAAAAATCGATTTTTCTCAAAATAAAATTATTGGTATAAATAACAGAGATTTAAATACTTTTAAAGTTGATTTAGAAACAACGAAAAATATTGGGGCTCATATTCCTTTGGAAAACATATTAGTTTCTGAAAGTGGAATTTCGACAAAGAATAGTATCAATTTTGTGAAATCAACAAAAGCAAAAGCAGTATTAGTCGGCGAGCATTTTATGAAAGCAGCGGATATAAAGAATGAATTAAGAATATTTAAAGACCTTTGTTTTTATGAAAATTAAAATATGCGGTATTACAAATTACGAAGACGCAAAACTTGCTTGTGATCTTGGCGCTGACGCAATCGGGTTTATATTTTATAAAAAAAGTAAAAGATCGGTTGACGCAGAAGAAGTAAAAAATATTATTTCTAAATTACCGGCATTTATTTTGAAAGTCGGGGTGTTTGTAAATGAGCGGATTGATATTGTTAATCAAATAATGCAGGACTGTAAATTAAATATTGCTCAGTTGCATGGTGATGAAAATGTGGAATATCTTAATGAAATTAATTTCCCGGTGGTTAAAGCCTTGAGAATTTCCAATAATTATGACTATAATATTTTAAAGCAGTATTTAAATTTTAACATTTTATTGGATACTTTTAACAATAACGAATTCGGCGGAACAGGTACAAATTTCAAATGGGACACAATTCCTTCAGACATTAAAAGTAAAATAATTTTAGCAGGTGGAATTAAAGAAGAAAATCTTGAAGAAATTTTTTCAAATATTTTGCCTTATGCTATTGACGTTTCATCTTCACTTGAAGAGTATCCAGGGAAAAAAAATAAAAGTAAAATGTTAAGTTTTTTTAAAAAATATAACAAACTAAATAAATAATAAACTATTAAAAAATTATGAATTACAATTACCCGAACAGCGATGGGAAGTTTGGTGTTTTTGGCGGAAAGTACGTGCCAGAAACTTTGATCTATGCATTAGATGAACTTGAGCAAACTTACAATAAATTGAAAATCGAAGAAGAATTTATAAATGCTCTGGAAGATCTGCAGAAAAATTATAACGGCAGACCAACTCCTTTAACATTTGCAGAAAGATTAACAAATCATTTTGGTAAAGGAAAAATATATTTAAAGAGAGAAGATTTATGCCACACCGGCGCTCATAAACTTAATAATGCACTTGGTCAAATATTAATTGCGAAACATTTGGGTAAAAAAAGAATTATTGCTGAAACTGGTGCCGGACAGCATGGAGTTGCAACAGCAACAGTTTGCGCGAAATTTGGAATGGAATGCTGTGTTTATATGGGCGAAGAAGATATTGAACGGCAAAAATTAAATGTGTTTAGAATGAAAATGTTGGGCGCAAAAGTTATTCCGGTTTCTTCAGGGAGTAGGACTTTAAAAGACGCTACAAATGAAGCAATAAGAGACTGGATAGCGAATGTTGAAAATACGCATTATATAATTGGATCAGTTGTAGGTCCTCATCCATATCCAATGCTGGTTAGAGATTTTCAGTCAATTATTGGAAAAGAAGCAAAACAGCAAATCTTAGAAAAAGAAAAGAAATTGCCCGATTATGTTTTAGCTTGTGTTGGCGGCGGTTCAAACGCAATGGGAATATTTTATGAATTTATTGAAAATACTGAAACAAAATTAATTGGAATTGAAGCCGGTGGTTATGGAATTAATTCCAATTTACACTGTGCTACATTGACTTTGGGCAGCGAAGGAATTTTTCACGGAATGAAAACATATTTGCTGCAAAATGAATTTGGTCAAATTTCACCCGTACATTCAATTTCTGCTGGATTGGATTATCCCGGCGTTGGTCCTGAACATAGTTTTCTAAAGGATGAAAATCGTGTTAAATATTATTCAATTACAGATGAAGAAGCTCTAACCGCAACATTGAAAATATCGGAAATGGAAGGAATTCTTCCTGCTTTAGAAACTGCGCATGCTTTTGCTTATTTGGAATATTTAATGCCGCAAACGAAAAAAGATGAAATTGTTATTTTGAATGTAAGCGGCAGAGGCGATAAAGATTTAAATACAATTATTGATAAATTAGGTAACAAAATTATATGAGCAGAATAAGAGAAAGAATAACTTCCTTAAATGAAAAAAATGAAAAGGCGTTAACAATATTTTTAACTGCCGGATTTCCCAATATAGAAAATTTTGTTGAATTGGCTCTAAGCATTGAAAAAGCGGGAGCTGATATTCTTGAAATTGGTTTACCTTTCGGAGATTCTCTTGCCGATGGTCCGGTAATTCAGTCTTCGTATACGGTTGCTTTAAAGAACAATGTAAATTTGCTAACAACTTTCAATTTAATCTCAGAGATCAGAAAAAAATCCGATATTCCAATTGTAATTATGAGTTCAAGCAATCCTGTATTGGCGTTCGGAAAAAAGAAATTTGTTCAATATTGCATAAATGCAAAAGTAGACGGAATTATTATTCCCGATATACCTCTTGAGGAATATGACGATTTTTATAAAAACGAATTTAAAGAAATTGATAAAATTTTATTAACAACGCCTACTTCAAGTCAAAAGAGAATTTCAGCAATTGATAATAAAAGCAGCGGATTTGTTTATTGCGTAAGCGTAGTAGGAACAACCGGTGTGCGTGAAAAGTTTGACAACTATGTTTTTGAAAATCTTAAAAGAACTTATTCAATTGTAAAGAACAATAAAATGCAAATAGGCTTTGGAATATCTACAGCTGAAGATGTAAAGAAATTTTCGCCGTTTTGCGATGGCGTAATTGTCGGAAGTGCAATTGTTAGAACATTATCAAACGATGATAAAAATTTTACTAAAACAATTGAATTAGTTAAAGAATTAAAAAGAGCAGCAAAAAGTTAATAATAAATTGCAGATTCCGCTCTTATAAAAATTATTACTTTTCGGAAAATTCCAACCATACGGATTTTGTAATTTCCTTTGGAAGAAAAACACTTTTTGGTTTCGTAATAATTTTATTGGTAAATGTCTTATCAAAATTTTTATCTATTATTTTCATCAATTCTATATTTTTATTGGTTATTAAACTTAATCCGGTAATTTCATATTTGTCTGATTCTATAAGTATAATACTGAAATTATTATTTTTAAATTCGACCGTTTTTTTTGAAAATGTTGGAATAACATAATTTCCAATCGGTTCAAATCCCAAATCAACTAACTGACCTGCGGTTTTTTTTATATTTTTTGTTTCAAACCAAACCGAATAAATTCCTTTTACTTTGTTTGGGTGATTTATAATTGAGTTATTCAACTTTTCAAATTGTATAAAAAATATAGGCAGTTCTGTATTTATTTTATTTCCGGATAATGTAGAAAAATCGGTGTATTTCTGAATTTCGGTAAAGATTGTATTTAATTTTTCAAAACTGTTTTTCAACTTTTCAATTTCATTTACACGAATTGCAAATTGTAAACCGTATTTTTTTTCAGATATTAATTTATCATATTCCTTTGTGAAATTTTCAGACGGGTTTTTAATTTCAACAAGTTCCAATTCGGAATTATCAGCAAATTCAATAAAATTATTTGTTAAGCCAATTTTATGTAATTTTCCTTTTTTTATAGAAAAACCAAGTTTTTTAAAAAAATCTGATATTTTCTCAAGGCTTTCATTTCCAATTATTACATGATCCGCAAAAGAATTTTTAATAATTGAATTTATATTATTGTAAAAAATTAACGAATCGTTCAACTTAGATTTTTGGGTATTTAAGGATTCGATTTTTTTATTTAAGCTATCCGCTGTTTTGTTTAATATTACTTTTTCCGTTTTGATTTTTTCGGTTTCGGATATCTGTTCCGATTTGGAAACCTTAACGTTTTTTTCATTACTGCAGCTAATTAGCAAAATAATCAATAGTGAAATTAAAATTTTTCTATTATTTAGTTTTATAAGTACCAAGAGAGTTATTAATAAATTTTAAACATAAAATTAAATTAAACTAAAATTAGTTTAAATGTGTCAAAAATGAATCGATAATTACAATGATTTATTTATTCTATTATAACACAAAGTCATCCATTTTATTGTTAAAAAACGTAAATTTTCAAGCTATTATTTTTTGAAATAAAATAAATATTCTGATGATAAGAAAAAACATACTCATTACAATAGCAATTCTTTTGGTTTTATTATTAATTGTGTTATTGCCAGTTAAATTAACAACATCAATAATTTCGAATTCAAAAATACTTCCTTCCAAAGAATGGATAATTTCAAAAGGGTTGGAAGGTTTAATTTATACTACTCTGGTTGATAATAATAATGGTTTTAACGAAGAATATTCAATTACGCAATTCGACAGGGGTGATTTAGTAAAATTTAATTTAAATAAAAATGTAAAACCCGGTGTAAATGTTTTTGCAAATGATACAATAGGTTTTATTTATTCCAGTTTAGATGAACAAGAAATTGCCGACTTAAAAGGGAAATTAGAATCAGCAAAAGCATCATTAAATGTAAATATCAGCGGTGAAAAAGAATCTTTAATAGATCTTGAAAAGAAAAATTTGGATTATGCCAAAAAGCAGGTTGAAGAACAAACAAAATACTTTGATCGACAGCAGAAATTATTTGAAAAACAATTAATAACTCAAGATGAATTTGAAACCCAGCACGCGAGATTAGAGTTATATAAAATTAACGTAAGTATTGCTGAGGAAAGATTAAATTCAGTTTTATCCGGAACAAAAAAAGAAGAAATTCAGCTTATCAATTCTCAGATTAAATCTTTTGAAAATCAGATTTCCGTTCTTCAAAAAAAATCAAACAATTTTGTTCTAACATCGCCAATCGACGGAAAAGTTGTACCGACATACAACAAGGATACACTTTTAATAATAAATGACGAAGAGAATTTTACAGCTTTAATTCCCGTTAAACTTGTTATTTCCAATTCATTCAGCCTCGGAAATGAAATTGAAATTATGTCAAGGAGCGGAAAAACCGTTACTTGCCGTATTAATGCGGTGGATAAATCGGTTAAATTAATTGGCGGCGAACAATATTTAATAATCAAAACTTCATTTAAAGCCGAACCTGATATGTTTTTAGCTGGCGAAATTGTTGAATGCAGAGTTTCTGGAAACGAAGTAAATTTAATCAATTATTTAAAATTTTATCTCATGCAATGAAATGCGTTTAGAATATAAATTTTTGGTTAAAAACAATATGTTGGAAAAATTAAGGAATAGATTATTACCTTTTGTTGAACTGGACCCTTTTATAAAAGGTACGACAGATAATGAATATACTGTTAGGAGTATTTATTTTGATTCTTCAAACTACGATTATTATCATGAAAAAATTGAAGGAATTAAAATTAGGAAAAAATTAAGAATAAGAAGTTACGACACCCAAGCCGATAACAATTTGGTTTTTTTAGAAATTAAAAATAAGTACGATAATTTTATAGATAAAAATCGTGCGCCATTGTTATATCATGATTTGAAAAATCTTTTGGAAACAAAATCTGTAGAAACTTATACGCTTACAAATAATGGATATGCGAATTCGATAAATGATGGAAAGAAATTCTTTCATCATATTTACAAAAGCGGTTTAAAACCGATTATTTTAATAGTATATGATCGTGAAGCATTCTTTTCTAAATTCGACAATAATTTAAGAATTACGTTCGATAAAAATATCAGATTTTTCGAATATCCTAAAATAGAGAATCTTTATAGAGATGAAGAATTGGAAATTGCAATTCCAAATGATTTTGTACTAGAAGTTAAATTTAATAACGGTTATCCTAAATGGCTCCAGGATATTATTATTGAATTTAATTTAATAAGGCGATCTGTATCAAAGTATACAATATGCATTGATTCTTCTAAAATTATTAATCCAGCAAGAAAGAATTTACATGTTTCCAATTTTTCTTTTTTTGATGAACCCCAAGAAGGAATTTTTTAATTATGACTCAAGATTTTAAAAATATCCTGAATGTATCGTTTACACTTCATGATGCAATTATGAATTTGATTTTTGCTTTAATAGCTGGAATTATAATTTCTGTTTTTTATAGAAAATCTTACAGTGGCCCCGGTTACCAAGCATCTTATGTTAACTCGTTAATTCTTCTTGTTATTATTACGTCAATTGTAATTATGGTTATCGGAAATAATTTGGCAAGGGCATTTGGATTGGTTGGTGCAATGTCAATTATAAGATTCAGAACCGCAGTAAAAGAAACAATGGATATTATGTTTATATTTTTTGCTCTCGCTGTTGGTATGGCTGTTGGCGTTGGTCTATATTTTCTCGCAATTTTCAGCGCAATTTTTATCGGACTAATTTCATTGGTGCTTTCCAAATCAAAATTTTCAACTCCAATAAAAAGCGATTTACTACTGCAGTTTACATTTAATTCAATTGGAAATGAGTCCTCACCATATAGTTCTTTAATAAACGAATACTGCAGAACAAGTAAATTGATTAATGCAAAAGCCGTTGGAAATGAAGAAACTCTTGAGCTTTCATTTTATGTTGGATTTAAGAGCAAAGAAAAGACAACTGAATTTGTGCAAAAATTAAGAAAAGTTAAAGGCGTACAAAACGTAAACCTTTTTTATGATGAAGAATATTTTTAGCTTCTAAATAAAAGCAACAAATATTTATCGTTTATATTTCCTCATAATCCCCAAATAAGGAAATACCAAAAAAAAAATAACAAAATGAATATAAAATTAATGACATAAATTTATGAAAATTATATACACTTTTTATTTACTGGTTTTTGTTGTAAGTAATTTATTTCCGCAAAAAAATGATAGTTGGAAAGTTTATGATAATTCTCAAATTGCGATTGTCAATATAACTATAGCCTCTAATGATTTACAATTTTTGTACAATAATTATAATATTGATACCGCGTTTACAGCTGCACTTCAATTCCAAAATGCATTTATAAATGACTCAGTTGATTCTGTGGGAATTAGTATTAGAGGCAATACTTCGCGCGAATCATTTAAGAAATCTTTTGAAATTGATTTTAATAAATTTAAAAAAGGAAGGAAATTTTACTCTCTTGAAGAACTAAATTTAAATGGTGAACATAATGATCCTTCAATTGCAAGAAGTAAAATTTGTTGGGATTTTTTTAACTCAATAGGAATGATTTCTACAAGAGCATCCTATGCATCAGTATATTTTAATGGAAATTATTACGGTTTATATATTTCAACTGAAAAAATTGATGAAAATTTTGTTAAAAATAATTATGAAAACAATAACGGAAATTTGTGGAAGTGTCTTTACGGCGCAAATTTAAACTATATAAATGATGATCCAAATAGTTATAAAATAGAATCTTCGGATTCTAGAATTTATGATTTAGTTACAAACAAATCAGAAGATGATTATTCAAAATTATCAGAGTTTATTGATTTTCTTAATAATTCAGATTATGTAACATTTAAAAATGAACTTCCTCAAAAAATTAATATTCAGGAATTGCTTCAATATTTTGCGGCAAATGTTTTACTTGGCAATTGGGATGATTATTGGTCGCTTTCAAATAATTATTTTCTGTATTTTGAACCATCGAAAAATTATTTTCATATTATTCCATATGATTATGATAATTCACTTGGCATCAGTTGGAGTAATATTGATTGGGCTACAGTAAATCCATATGTATTTGGTAAAGTTGTTGATGGTTATAGACCTTTAATTGAAAGAACCTTACAAATTCCGGAATTTAGAAATTTATATTCACACATTTTAGACCATTTTTCAAAAATCAAAGAAAAAACTTCTTTATCTGAACAAAGTATTCTGCAGATAAAAAATCAAATTTCACCATATGCGCAAAATGATAATTATAGAACATTAGATTATGGTTTTACTTATGATGATTTTGATAAATCCTTCTTTCAACAAAATTTTTCAAAATTACATGTTAAATATTCTATACAAGAATTTTTAAATAAAAGATTAACTAATATTTCAAACCAAATAAATTTTGTTGATTCTGATCCAATTGTTTATTCACTTGATGTTTTTCCTCAATATTTATCTTTTAGTGATTCTATTAATATAAATTGTTCGGCATTTAGTACTAAAGGTATTAAAAGTGTTAATGTAGTATTGAGAAATAAAAACGCGGTAGAAATAATTAAAAATGAATTAAATTATTTACCTGAGATTACATCTATTGAAATACAAAAAAACGATTTGTGGAAAGGTTCTATAAGTAATGTTCCCAAAGGTTTTTCCGGTACTTTAAGCATTTTTGTTGAAGATAACAGCGGAAAAGTTATTGAATATCCTTCTGGTGGACTTGAGATTATTTCTGCCGGTGAAGTATCCAATGAATTAACAATTAATGAAATAATGTGTACAAACACATCCTCGATAAAAGATAATTTTGACGAAAACGAAGATTGGATGGAACTATATAATCCTCAAGATACCGCTATTAACTTAACCGGTAAATATCTTACGGATAAAAAAGATAATTTAGTAAAATGGCAATTCGGGGAAAACATTAAAATAGAACCTAAAAGTTATTTATTAGTTTGGTGCGATGAAGATGGAAGTCAAGGTGATTTACACGCTAACTTTAAACTAAGTTCAAGTGGAGAATTTACAGCAATTGTTGATACCGATGGAGTTACAATAATTGATTCGGTTACAATTCCTGCACTTCCGGAAAATGAGTCATTCGCAAGAGATAATAATTCAGGCGAATGGTATATAACAAATTCAACAACGCCTGGCGCATCTAATATAATAACAAATATAAAATCAAATGAATTAATTAAAAACAAATTTAGTTTATCCGCATATCCTAATCCATTTAATCCGGTTACAAAAATAAATTATGAAATTTCTGAAGAATCTAATGTAAAAATTTCGGTTTATAATAATATTGGAAAAGAAATTACAACATTATTTAATTCAAAACAAAAACCGGGAAATTATAATATCGAATGGAACGCAAAAGATTACGCAAGCAGTGTGTATTTTATAAAAGTTCAAAGCGGAAAATACTTTAAGACTTTAAAGGTGATTCTGATTAAATAAATTTGCATCGTAAATGCATGTGTATTTTTTTTTAAGTTTTGTGCTAACCGTTTTTATGTTATAAGAGAATTAAAATATGGTAATCAATATTTGAATTTAACATAAAGTTGAACATTTAATCACCGATTTATTTTTAAAGATTTACAGTTATTCCGGTTATAGTAACGGTATCCAGATTTTTAATTTTATCCGGCGGAAGGCTGTCATATCTAAAATTGAAACTTAAAGAAAGAACAAGCGTTTCGGAAATCTCAACACCAATATAATTTTCTGATAATATTCGGAAATCATTAAATTTATCGAATCTTGGCTGATAATAAACGGCGAATGAAACTCTTGAATTGCTGGAAATAATATTTGAATAACTAAGATAATTATTCCATCTGTGATCATTAGTTTTGTTTAGATGTTCAGAATATTTTGGCAAATCAAGTTTTTCATATTCAAACATGTATGAAGCCCCATAGTTTAAGTTAGAAATAGAATCAGAAATTATCGAAAATCTTAATCCTGCCCCGACTAAAGTCCTTAGTTGAAGCAGACGCGATTTATCATAATTAATTTGACTGAAAAATTCGGGATAATAAAATTTGTATAATTCATGCAAATATCTGAAATGCAATAACGCATTATTTGAATATTGTGTTCCGTTTTTCCATCCGTAAGAGCCTTGCCCAACAATAATTGAATAATAATTTTCACCTTTGTAATTTAATCTTGCGTCAATTCCCAATTCTTGAATATCTGTATTTCCGGTTTTTGCCGAAAAATTAAAAGTAACCTTTTTTATACTTTTCACAGAAGTATTTAGATTATTGTATTTCTCAATATTAACTTGAGCAAATGTTGTTGATATAAATATTAAAACGGCAATAGCTGTTAATTTATTCATATTTATTAAATAGATAATTGATAATGATATTTTATAAAATTACAAATTAAATGGTAAAGTTACTTTGACCGTTTACCTATTTTAATAAAGTGATACTATGAGTTTTTCTTTCCTAATTGCTCTTTATCATGATTTATTTTCATTACGTTTTGAATTATATTTGAATTCAATATTTTTATTAAAAGAGGGGTGAAATTATGCTTAAAATTTTATTTGCATTGGTGTTTTTAGTTATGGTTTTCGGGTGTTCAGAAAGCAAAATTAAATTAAAATATCCACAAACTGCTAAAGTTGATATTATAGATAATTATTTTGGTGTTAAAGTGCATGATCCTTACCGCTGGCTTGAAGATGATAAATCACCGGAAACTGCAAAATGGGTTGAGGATGAAAATAAAGTTACGGAAGATTATCTTTCAAAAATTCCTTTTAGAGAAAAAATAAAAAACAGACTAACAGAATTATGGAATTTTGAAAAATATTCTGCGCCGCAAAAAGTTAAAGATTTTTACATTTTCTATAAAAATGACGGTTTGCAGGAACAATATGTTGTATATATTCAAAAGGGATTGAATGGTCAGCCGGAAGTTCTGATTGATCCTAATAAACTTTCGGATGACGGATCAGTAAGTTTGGACGATTTAACTTTTTCCAATGACGGAAAATATTGTTCATATTCAATTTCAAGAGGCGGTTCGGACTGGCGCGAAATTTATGTTATGGAAACAGAATCTAAAAAACTACTTCCTGATCATTTAATGTGGGCAAAATTTTCAAGTCTGGCTTGGTTTAAAGACGGATTTTTTTATAGTCGTTATGAAAAGCCGAAAGATGATGAATTGCTAAAGGCCAAAAATGAATTTCATAAATTATATTATCATAAATTAGGCGATGCGCAGGAAAATGATAAATTAGTTTTAGAAGATAAATCAAATCCACAATTAGGCTTTTCTGCTTCTGTAACTGACGATGAAAATTATTTAATAATTTATGGATGGCAGGGTTCCGCAAGTGAAAACAGTGTTTATATTAAAAATCTTAAGACAGATTCTCAAATAAAATTGATACTTGGAAAATTTGATGCGGAGTACGCAATTGTTGATAATTTGGAATCAAATATATTAACCGTAACAAACAAAAATGCTCCTCACTCCAAACTTGTATTAATCGATCCTTTAAAACCCGGCGAAGAAAATTGGAAAACGATTATTCCGGAAAGTAAAGATGTTTTAAAATCCGTGACATATGTCGGCGGAAAACTCTTTGCCGAATATTTAAAAGATGCCAATACAAAAGTTTTGATATTTAATTTAGAAGGTAATCAGCTTAGTGAATTACATTTGCCGGGAATTGGAACCGCATATGGGTTTGGCGGAAAAAAAGATTACAAAGAATTGTTTTATACTTTTACTTCATTCAATTATCCGCCAACAATTTTCAAGTATGATATTGAAAATGATAAATCTGAAGTTTTTAGAAAAATTAATATTAAATTCAATCCCGATGAATATGAAACAAAACAGGTTTTTTACAGCAGCAAAGATGGTACGAAAATTCCATTATTTATTACACACAAAAAAGGATTGAAACTTGATGGTAACAATCCGGCAATGCTTTATGGTTATGGCGGTTTTAATATTTCCTTAACTCCGGAGTTCGCAATTTCCATAATTCCAATTTTAGAAAATGGCGGAGTTTACGCAATGGCTTGTCTTCGCGGCGGCGGCGAATACGGCGAAGAATGGCATAAAGCCGGGATGCTTCAGAATAAACAAAATGTTTTTGATGATTTTATTGCCGCTGCAGAATATCTAATCGAAAATAAATATACAAATCCTAATAAGCTTGCTTTGCGCGGCGGTTCTAACGGTGGAACTTTAATTGGTGCTGTTATAAATCAAAGACCAGAAATTTGTAAAGTTGCATTTCCTCAGGTTGGAGTAATGGATATGTTAAGATTTCATAAATTTACAATTGGCTGGGCATGGGTTCCTGAATACGGTTCAAGTGAAGACTCGGTTCAATTCATGAATCTTTATAAATATTCTCCGCTTCATAATATTAAAAGCGATTTAAAATATCCGGCTGTAATGGTAACAACAGCTGATCATGATGATAGGGTATTTCCGGCACATTCTTTCAAATATGCGGCTACTTTTCAAGAAAAATATAAAGGTGATAATCCCGTACTGATAAGAATTGAAACAAAAGTTGGTCATGGTGCAGGAACAAGTACTTCTAAATCTATTGAGTTATATTCTGATTTATGGTCGTTTATGTTTTATAATCTTGATGTAAAATTGTAAGAAATATTTAATGTAGAGACGTAATAAACATATTTTGTAATTGCGTCTCTACTTTTTCGACGCATAATATATTATTGAAATCCACCCGATAATTAAACTCATTCCACCGACAGGTGTAATCATTACAACAGTTTTAATGCCTGTTAAGCAATAGATGTATATGGAAAATGAAAAGAGAATTATTCCTGTTAAAATAAAATAAAACGGCACTTTTAAATTAAATTTTTGATTCAGAGATATCGCCAATAATACTACCGAATGAATTAAATGATATAAAATTCCGGTTTTGTAAGTTTCAAGCATTTCCGGAGAAAGAATAGATTTAAAACTGTGAGCGCCAAACGCGCCGAGAATAACTCCAAGCGCTCCCATTGCTGAAGATATTATTAAATGATTTTTATTCATAAATGTTTTTTAATTTCTCCCGACATTTGTATAATAAAAATGAATTAAAACTTTCTGTTATAAAATATTACTTGCAAGCTCAGCCAATTCTGATCTTTCACCTTTTTCCAAATTTATGTGCGAGTATAATTTTTGTCCTTTAAAATGATCGATCAGGTATGATAATCCGTTGGATTGTGTGTCTAAATATGGGTGATCGATTTGGTAAATATCTCCGGTTAAAACAATTTTTACTCCGGCTCCGGCGCGTGTAATTATTGTTTTAATTTCATGCGGAGTTAAATTTTGAGCTTCGTCAACAATAAAAAATATTCGCTGTAAACTCCTTCCTCTTATATAGCTCAAAGGTTCAATCACTAATTTATTATCTTTAATCAAGTTTTCAATTGTAGCAAATTTTGAATCTGTTTCTTTAAACTGATCTTGAATAACTTTTAAATTATCCCAAAGCGGCTGCATATAAGGACCAATTTTGCTTTCAACATCGCCTGGTAAAAATCCAATATCTTTATTGCTCAAAGGAACTATCGGTCTGGCTATATATATTTGTCTATAGTTTTTTCTTACCTGCAGTGAACTCGCAAGCGCCAATAATGTTTTTCCGGTACCGGCTTTTCCGGTTAATGAAACCAAAGGAATGTCAGCATTGCAAAGCGCGTGTGTTGCAAAAGTTTGTTCTGCGTTGCGGGGAATTATTCCATAAACATTTTCTTTATCGATACGTTCAAATAAATTCATTTCCTGATTTAAATATGTGAGCACTGAGCGGTTTTCGTTTTTTAGTATAAAGTATTTGTTCGGAACCATTTCCGAATTTATGCGTTTTGCAATTAAATCCGCATCTATACTAAATGGAGTTTTAAATAATATTTGAATAATTTCGTCTTCAAAATCTTCAATTACTTCTTTTCCGCTGTAAAGTTCCTCAATACTTCCAACTCTATCGGTTGTATAATCTTCTGAAAGCACACCCAAAGCTTTTGCTTTCATTCTTAAGTTTACATCTTTGGATACTAAGATTATTCGATCCTTTTCTTTTGTTTCCTGATGTAATAATATCGCGGTATTTAAAATTCTATGATCTGGTGTATCTTCTTTAAATGAATCTTTAATTTCCTTTGCAATTGATTTGCTAATTACAATTCTGACTTTCCCTTTGCCTTTGCCCAATGAAACGCCGCCGTTAAAAAGGTTTTTTCCGGTTAATGAATCCAAAGTTCTAACAAATTCTCTTGCGTTTAAGTTTATAACCTGGCTGCCGCGTTTGAAATGGTCAATTTCTTCAATAACGGTTATTGGAATTACAATATTATTTTCCTTGAATTGATGAATGCAGCTTGGATCATGAAGAATAACATTTGTATCCAACACAAAAGTTTTAACTGATTTCTGCTTGGTCATATAAATCTTACTTTTTTATTTTTGATTTCAAGACAATAATAAATTGATGAACAATGAATATAAATTTTATTAGTATTATTTTAAAATATAAAATTTTCTAAGAAACAACTTAGGTAATTATATGGCAATTGAAACTATAAATCCGGCTAATGAAGAATTAGTAAAAATATTTACTCCGTTTAGTAATAATAAAGTATTGCAGATTATTGATAATGTTCATGAAGAATATTTAGCGTGGAAAAATAAAAACTATTCAGAAAGAAAATCTTTTATGAATAATGCCGCTGAAATTTTGAGAAGTGAAAAAAAACATTATGCCCAAATTTTAACTTTGGAAATGGGAAAACCAATAAAACAAGCAATTGCAGAAGTGGAAAAGTGCGCGTGGGTTTGCGAATATTACGCGGAAAATACGGAATCAATTTTAAGTAAAGAATACATTAAAACAGACGCGAGCGAAAGTTATATTCAATTTGATCCATTGGGAATTATACTTGCAGTAATGCCGTGGAATTTTCCATTTTGGCAAGTATTTCGTTTTGCAGCTCCGGCACTAATGGCTGGGAATGCAGGTATTTTAAAACATGCTTCTAATGTTCCAATGAGTGCCTTGGCAATTGAAGAAATATTTCACAAAGCCGGATTTCCTAAAAATATATTTCGCACACTTTTAATTGAATCGAAGCAAGTTGATTTGGTGATTGAAAATCCAAAAGTTAAAGCTGTTACTTTAACGGGCAGCGAATATGCCGGAAGTATGGTTGCTTCAAAAAGCGGAAAAATGTTGAAGAAAAGTGTAATGGAGTTAGGTGGAAGCGATCCGTTTATAATTTTTGCGGATGCTGATTTAAAGAACACCGTTAAAACCGCCGCAACTGCCAGGCTGCTGAACAACGGACAGAGTTGTATTGCCGCAAAAAGATTTATTGTGGTTGAACAAATTGCGGAAAAGTTTGAACAGATGTTTGTTGAACAAATGGAAAAAACAATTATCGGCGACCCGATGAAGGAAGAAACTGAATTGGGACCAATTGCTAGAGAAGATCTGTTGATTGAACTACATGAACAAATAACGAGATCAGTTGTTGCCGGCGCAAAAATTTTAACCGGAGGAAATCGTTTAAATAAAAAAGGATTTTATTATGCTCCGACAATTATTAGTAATGTAAAAAAGGGGATGGCCGCTTATGAAGAAGAATTATTTGGACCTGCGGCAATTGTAATTAAGGTTAAAAATGAAGAAGAAGCAATTTTGACCGCGAATGATACAAATTTTGGTTTAGGAGCTTCACTTTGGACAATCGATATTGAAAAAGCCAAATCACTTGCTAAGGAAATTGAATCCGGTTCGGTTTATATAAATGGAATGGTAAAATCGGACCCGCGGTTACCTTTTGGCGGCATTAAACTTTCAGGATACGGCAGAGAATTATCACACTACGGAATCAAAGAATTCGTAAATATAAAATCGGTTTGGGTTAAATAAATATCAGCATTTTTTCAATTTGTAATTCATACAGATAAAAGTAAAATTTTTGCTTTTTTTACTAAACCTTTTATTAACTTTAAATTTATCATCAACATAATACAGAAAAAATTATGATAGCCAAAATTAATGAGAAAAAATTCTATCCATGGTTAATTGTCTATTTATTGTGGTTTGTTGCATTGCTTAATTATTTAGACAGACAAATGCTTTCAACAATGAAACCATCCATGATGATGGATATTCCGGAATTGGCAAAAGCTGAAAATTTTGGCAGACTAATGGCAATATTTTTATGGATTTATGCATTTATGAGTCCGATTTCAGGAATAATTGCGGATAGAATAAATAGAAAATGGCTTATTGTAGGAAGTTTATGCGTATGGTCAGCGGTTACAATGTCCATGGGTTTTGCAACAACTTTTGATCAAATTTATTTACTTCGAGCAGTAATGGGAGTTAGCGAGGCATTTTATATTCCCGCGGCATTATCATTAATTGCGGATTATCACCAGGGCAATACGCGTTCAATGGCGATTGGAATTCATACTACCGGAATTTATTTAGGTCAAGCCTTTGGCGGTTTTGGGGCAACATTTGCAAGCTTCTTTTCTTGGCATTTAACTTTTAAATCTGTTGGTTTATTAGGAGTTATTTATGGTCTTATCCTAATATTATTTATTGAAGAGAAGAAAACATATAAAACTGATGTAGTTAAAAGCAGTTTCATTAATGAAATAAAAAAAATGGGAAAAGGTTTGGGGGTATTGTTTGGAAATATCGCGTTTTGGGTTTTGCTTTTTTATTTTTCCGCTCCAAGTCTTCCAGGCTGGGCTGTAAGAAATTGGCTGCCTACATTATTTTCTGAAACACTTAAATTAGATATGGCTCAAGCAGGACCAATTTCAACAATGACAATTGCGTTCGCGTCATTTTTCGGAGTTTTAATTGGAGGTTATGTTTCCGATAAATGGGTTATGAAAAATTTAAAAGGCAGAATTTATACCGGCGTAATCGGATTGATACTTACTCTTCCCGCGCTATTTTTGGTTGGAAAAGGAACGAGCATGGAAGTAATATTAGCCGGAGGAATTTTATTTGGTTTAGGTTTTGGAATATTTGATACTAACAATATGCCCATTCTTTGTCAATTTGTTTCACCAAGATATAGAGCAACCGGATATGGTTTAATGAATTTAGCCGGAATTTCCGCCGGAGCAATTATAACAGAGTTTTTAGGAAAAGCCGCTGATAATGGCGAAATGGGACAAGTATTTGTTTTGCTGACTGTTGTTGTTCTTGTTGCAATAATATTACAACTTGTGGTACTTCGACCAAAAACAATAAATATGACTGAGGACTTTCACTCAAATTGAATTAATAAAATATATAAAGCCGATGTATAATTAAGAATTTTACTTAATTTTTATTCTTTAAAATATTTTTCAATATAATTAATACTTTCATGAATGTTTAATGGTGTTGTTTCTTCCATTAAAATCTCAATGTGCGGTTTTCGTTTTTTGATTAAATCGCACAACAGTTTATAATTTAAAATTCCCTTTCCCGGTGCGACTTGAGAAAGGTTATTATTTTCAACAATAAAATCTTTTGCGTGAATTACAGCAATTTTATCGCCGAATAATTCAAATGATTGTTTAATTATTCTGTCTTGTTCATTAAAGTTTTTAAAATCAATTAAATTTACCGGATCAAAAATTACCTGCAGATTATTTGAATTTATTTTATCCAGCATTTCTTTTATTCTCTGCGGTGTTGTAAGAACATGGCTAGTAACACCTTCAATACCGACGAACACGCCAAATTTTTCTGCTTCATCAACAAGTTCACTTAAGCTATTGTAAAGAAGATTAAAAGCGTAATCGCTTTCATTTTCACTATTATATGAATAATTGGCATTTAATGAACCTGTTTCTGTTCCAATAACACTGCATCCAAAGTCACGGGCAAATCTTACATGCTCTTTAAATATTTCAATATTCTTACGTCTTTGTTCAATATCAGGATGTATATAATTTAAGTAAACACCCAGCACTGAAATTTTAATATTGTGCTTGTATAAAATATCCCTAATATAACTTGCCAAACCCGGATTTAAAATACCCGAGGGATTATCAATGCCGGCAACAGCTTTTGAAAGTGCGAGTTGTATATATGATATATTCTTTTCTTGAATTTTTTTTGCGAGTTCTTCAATACTAAGTTTTCCAAAATCGTGCGCTCTAACGCCAATTAACATTTTATATCCCGAATTCTTAAAATTATTTCTTGGCATTAATTTACAAAATTAAGGAATAGTAAAATATACAAGTACTTAATTTCTCTAATAATAATTGTGTTATTTATAAATTGAACTATATTTTTATTACATAAATTTATTAAAATTAAGTTATGAACAGGAGCAGAAATGACATCAAAAGAAACAGTTGATAATTTTATGAAATGCAAAAATATCGCGGTTGTTGGTGTTTCAAGAAAGAGTTCTAAGTTTGGGAATGTAATTTATAAAGAACTCAAGAATAAAGGATATAATGTTTACGGTGTTAATCCCAATATGGATATAATTGAAAATGACAAATGTTATAAAGATCTGCATGAATTAAACGGAAAAATTGAAGCAGTTGTAAATGTTGTTTCACCAAAGCAGACTTTGGAAGTAGTTAAAGAAGCGAGCTCAATTGGAGTTAAAAATTTTTGGATGCAGCAAGGCAGTGAATCTGATGAAGCAATTAATTACTGTAAAGAAAACGGAATAAATGAAATTCATAAAGAATGTATTTTAATGTTTACGGAGTCAGTCGACTCAATACATAAAGTTCACAAGTGGTTTTGGAAAATACTTGGTAAACTACCTAACTAAATAAATTTTAATTCTAAAAATAGTATTGGATTATTATATGATAAATAGATGTACTTGGTGCGGAACGGATCCGCTTTATGTAAAATATCATGATGAAGAGTGGGGAGTTCCTTCTCATGATGACAGAAAATTGTTTGAAATGTTAAATTTAGAAGGAGCACAAGCAGGATTAAGCTGGTTCACGATTCTTAAGAAAAGAGAAAATTATAAGAACGTTTTTGACAATTTTGACGCGGAAAAGATCTCTAAATATTCAGATAAAAAGATTGAAAAAATTTTACAGGATCCGGGAATTGTTAGAAATAAATTAAAAGTTAATTCGGTTATTACAAACGCAAAAGCTTTCTTGCAAGTGAAACAGGAATTTGGAACTTTTGACAATTACATTTGGCAATTTGTAAATTACAAACAAATAAATAATTCATTTAAAAGCATAAAAGATGTTCCGGCTAAAACAGAAATTTCTGATGCAATGAGCAAAGATCTGAAAAAACGCGGATTTAAGTTTGTGGGTTCAACAATTTGCTATGCATTTATGCAGGCAGTGGGAATGATAAATGACCACACAAAAAATTGTTTTAGATATGAGGAAATCAATAACTTATCTTAAAATTTCTCAATTATAATTAAGCAGAATTTCTGCTTGCATTTATATTTCCGTACAAAGATCGTCTTACCATTTTTTCATAGTTTGATTTGTATTCAGAACCACTTTCAATTTTCTGTAAGGCGGCTTGCTGAATTACCAACAATGGCAGTACAATATTTTCTCTAATTTCAACAGAACTTCTTGATATTGGCTCTTCCTCCATTAAAAACTTATGCTGCGAAATCAACAATGTCATTTCCTTGGTCAGTTCAAATTCATTTAATAAAATTTCCCAAAAATCTTTGTAATCAATATCCTTTGCTATATAGCGGGTCAAATCAAAATTACATTTTTTTAGTGACATCATACTATTGAGAATCAATGTTTTGAAAAATGGCACCGTGTTGAATAAGTTTTTTAACTCTTCAAACTTTCCATCATCAACCAAAGTTTTAATTGCCGTTCCAAGTCCAAAATAACCAGGCACATTTTGTTTTAATTGACTCCAAGAGCCGACAAAGGGAATAGCCCGCAAATCTTTCAATTCCAAATTTTTATTGTTACCTCTTTTTGTAGGTCGACTGCCGATTTTTGTATCGCCGTAAAATTTTAATGTACTTTTGTTTTCCAAATATGGTACAAACATCATGTGATTTTTTAAAGATGTATATTTTTCAAAACTAACGTCTGCAATACGTTCTATTAAATTTCTTGAAGATTCAGAAATTGCATTATCCTTTTCAAATAAATAATGAGACAAACCGGCGGTGATCAGCATTTCAGAATTATGAATAAAGTGATCTTTGGTTCCATACTTGCTGGAAATAGTTTGTCCCTGTATTGTAATTTGAATTGCATTATTTGCAATTCTATCGCTTTGCGATGCGTAGAAACGATGAGTTTTTCCGCCGCCTCTTGCCGGTGGACCGCCTCGTCCGTCAAAGAAAATTGGTTCAATATTATAACTTTTGCATACAGAAGTTAAATTCTCTTTGGTTTTAAATATGGACCAATTAGCCTGCAAATATCCGCCGTCTTTAGTTCCATCAGAAAATCCCAGCATTATGGTTTGGTAATTATTTCTTTGGAAAATATGTTTTCTATAATGAGTTAATGAAAAAAGCTCATTCATTATTTTTTCCGAATTTGCCATTCCCTCAATTGATTCAAATAAAGGAATTATATCGATGGGAATATTTTCATTGTGCCAATAACACCACTTTAATAAAGCAAAAACAAAAAGTACGGAATAAATATCTTCTGAATTACTTATAACATATCTGTTGCAGCCTATTTCTCCATTTTTTTCTTGAATGAAATGAATCCGTGAAATAGTTTTTATCGTATCTTTTACCAATTCATTTTCAAATTGATCAGTGCTGACAGAAATATTTTTATTCAACAAAATTTCAATTAGTTCATCTTTGCGTAATTCATCCAAAGTATCTTTAATTAGATTTTCCTTTTTTAGAATTTCTTCAATAGTTTGTTTGTGAACTTTATGATTTTGCCTAATATCCAAAGACGCAAAATGTGTCCTAAATATTTTTACTTTATCGATTAAATTTTCTATTTCTTCCAAATATAAACCATTATATTCTTTAATTACTAAATCTTTTATTTCGATTAGATACGTTAACAGTTCATCAAATTTTATTGTATTAGATTTTTCAAAAATATTTGAATAAACTTTATTTATTAATTGATCAAGTATCTCTTCAACCTTTTTAAATGTAAGTTTAGGTTCAAGTTTTTTCAGATCATTATAATAGCAGTTCATCAAACTCATTCGTAAATTATCAGCGACATCCATAGTTGTTTCTGCAGTAACAAATGGATTACCGTCTCTGTCTCCGCCGGGCCAAAATCCGAATTGAATTATATTTGGATTATCAAAATTATCCGGGAGATTTTTTTTTATTGATGAATAAAGTTCGATAACTGCATC
Source organism: Ignavibacteriota bacterium (assembly GCA_016713565.1). Taxonomy (NCBI): domain Bacteria; kingdom Pseudomonadati; phylum Ignavibacteriota; species Ignavibacteriota bacterium. The sequence goes on along the minus strand of JADJOX010000007.1, from coordinate 1,320,460 downwards.
ATAATAGATTGTACTTAAGAAATAAATTACATTTTTAGCTTCATCAAGCGGAGTCGGTTTTTTAGAGTTTATTAATGAAGTTAATCCCAACTGCTGTAAAGTTATGTCTATTTCGTTTATGCTGTTTTTTGTAATCAGCTTGCGTAAATTACCAATAATTTCCAAAACAGAATGCGAATAAAACTGTGTTGGGTGTGCCGTAAACACAATTCTGGTACTGAAGTTAGAAAGTTTATCAATTAACTTTTGTTTGTTATTTTTACTTTCCGATAAATGAATATAATCTTTCAAATTAAGATTGTTTTCTAAATTTAATAGATCAGTATATGCAGCATCTTCCACACTATCATAAAGAACAACTTGTCTTTCAACATATTGAATTACCCTGAACATAAAATCAATTTTTTCTTCTTCCGTCTTTAAATCTGTATGAGTATTAAAAAATAATTCTATAATCTCAATTGGATCTTTACCGGATTCAAGTCCGGTTTTGCAGACATGACTTAACAAAGGAATTAATATTCCAATATTACTAACATTTGGATAAGGAAGATTTAAAAACAAACTGTTATAAACATTGAATTTATTATTTACAAATTTTTCAAATTCTTTTATTATCAATGAATTTTGCATATATATTATTTCTTATTTTTTCAAAAACCGTTTTTATTTTTTTCATAAAAATCCAAAACATGCTGAGGGATTGGAACTCCGTCTTTTATATTTTTATCCGGAATTGGAAATTCACAAATTGTTTTTATTGGAAATTCGCCTGACCAATAATCTAACTTATAATCTTCAACATTATCTTTTGGCGGAGTGTCGGCAATTTTTGCCGAAGCCGATTCAATATCAATCGCTAAAACTCGTGTGGCTTTTAATTCATTTTCATTCGGCGGTCTGCAAAAATCCCACCTGTTTGGTACAAAATGATTTATTAAAGCTTTTAAACCAATTAACTTTTCTTCGTTAGTTTTTAACTCACGCACTTTTCCAAAAACAATAACCGATCTAAAATTTACAGAATGATGAAAAGCCGAGCGCGTTAATTTTATAGAATCCAAATACATTACGCTTAAGCAAACTTCCTCAGCCTCAATTAATGCACTTGTCATTCTATTTTGCTGAGACCCATGAAGATATAAAGTCTCTCCGTCTCTTCCAAAATTTATTGGTTGAACATAAGCTTTGCCTTCAATCGAAAAAGCAATGTTGCAAATTTCTGACGAATCCAAAATTGAATGAATAATTTTTTTATCATATGAGGCTTTGTGTCCGCCGCGTATAACCTTATTTAGTTTAGATATTTCGTAATCCATAAACTCTGTTTTATGTTAGTTTTTAATTTTACAATTCGGAAGTTTTATAAATGTTAGAATAGGAAATTAATCTTTCTTAAAATTAATTGTGTAATTTCTTTCGGTACCGAAAAGCTCAGAAAAATTGAAATTGTATTTTTCAGCTAATATTTTAATTTCGTTAATGCTCATTTTATCAGGATCACCGGCTAACTCTGAAATTGATAAAATACCGTTTTGCTTTAACATTCGGTAAAATTCAGAGAGATAAATATCTTTGTTTGTAACTTCACCGAGTACACTTATTAAAAAAATCCTGTCAAAATAATTACTTTGTAAATCAAATGCACGTCCGCCGCACAAATAATATTCAGCATTGCTAATATTTCTTTTGTGCAATCTTTTCTTCGCAATATCCAGCATTTCCGTTTGAATATCGGCTAAGACTAATTTCCCATAAGGGATTTCTTCAGCTATTTTTGTACTGAAATATCCCGGTCCGGATCCAACTTCCAAAACAAAATTATTATCAGTCAAATGAAGTCGTTCAATTAATTTTTTAGGAGAAAGAAAAATATTTCTTATCGGCAGCAGCAAAGTAAATGCATATTGATAAGGAAAAACTCCTTTACCGGAAAAACTTTTTTTAACCGGTCCATTTATATTAAGCATTTTTAGTATTTATAAAATTATTAATTTCGTTAATGTCTAGAATTGGATTCGCGCCTTTGTGTGATGCTACCATTGCGCCTACAGCGCAAGCAAATTCCAAACTGTCGTAATAATTATTTGTTGTCTGCAATTTATATATCAACGCTGCTAAAAAACTATCACCCGCTCCTACAGTATCTTCAACTTTTACATTAAAGCCATTATTATGATAAAACTCGTTTTCTATAAATAATACGGCGCCGTCCTTGCCTTTTGTTATGCAAATATTTTGCGTATTGGTTTTATCCGAAATGAATTTTATGTTTTCTTCAATTGAAGTATATTTTGAGCCCAATTCAACAGCTATAATTAATAATTCTTCATCATTCATTTTTATGAAATCCGATTTATTCATTAAATCTACAATCAGGCCAAAAGAATAAAACGGCGCACGCAAATTAACATCAAAGATCTTATGTTTTGCAAAAGGTAATAATTTATATAAGGTACTTTTAGATATATTATCTCTGCATACGAGAGAGCCAAAAACAAATATATCGGAGTTTTTAACTAGGTTTATATTTTCTTCATTTAGTTCAATTTTATCCCATGCAGAAGGTATTACAATATCATAAGTCGCAATTCCATTTGAATCCAATGTAACCAACACTTCGCCGGTTTTAATTTTTGCATCAACTTGAATTTGAGATACATCAACAAATTTATCCTTCAATATTTTCAGCAATTGTCCGCCATTATCATCTTGTCCGATTTTTGAAATTATTTTTGTGGAAATTCCGAAGGATTGAAGCCGAATAGCAGCGTTCATCGGAGCTCCGCCGGCAACTTTTCCGGTTGGTAAAATATCCCAAAGAACTTCACCGAAACAAATTGCGTTCATATTTTTATTCGATTTAGTTTTCATATTCAATCGATTTTATTTTGCAAGCTTTGCCGCCAAGTCTTCCAAAGTTTGCCCCTTTGTTTCGGGCATTTTAAATCTTACCCATAAAAGCTGACCTATCATCATTAGAGTGAAAAACATAAATACCGTTGCTGGTCCAATTGCATTGAACAAAAACGGAATTAATGACGGGATTAAAGCAGCTAAAATCCAATGAACGGAAGAACCGAATGCTTGTCCAGAGGCTCTTAACTTATTTGGAAAAATTTCAGAAATAAAAACCCAAATTACAGCGCCTTGACCAACAGCGTGAGCGGCAATAAATAGAAAAAAGAAAATTGGAACTAAAATTCCCTGCCATTTTAACATGAAAGCAAAAGCGACTAAACTTAACGAAACTATATAACCAAATGAACAAATGTACATTAATGTTCTTCTGCCGAATTTATCGATCATAGTAATTCCAACTAAAGTAAAAATTAAATTGACGGCACCAATTCCGATACTGCTGAGAAACGACGCGGATTTTTCCAATCCCGCTAATTCAAAAATTCTTGGCGCGTAATAAAGGAAAGCATTAATTCCGGAAGTTTGATTAAAGAAAGCAATAAAGAAAGCGAGCAATAACGGGATTCTGTATTTTTTCATAAAAATATTTTCGTTTGTTGCTTCTTCACCTTTTTCTCTTTCTATTGCCAAAATTTCCTCTTCAAAATTTGCATTAGGATCCATTTCTTTTAAAACATGCACAGCTTTAATTTTGTCGTTTTTATATTCCAAGAGCCATCTTGGACTTTCAGGAACACCCATTACCAACAGCGTATAAATGAAAGCCGGAACCGCTTCCATTCCCATCATCCACCGCCAAGCATTTTCACCGATATCTTTCAAAAAATAATTGGATACAAAAGCCATTAAGATTCCGAAAACAATATTAAATTGATATAATGCGACAAGGCTTCCGCGCTTATTTGCCGGAGAAATTTCAGCTATGTAAGAAGGTGAAACTATTGTTGAAATACCGATTCCGATTCCACCAATAAATCTGAAAAACGCAAAACTAAACGGATCTGATACCAACGCAGAACCAATAGCCGAAACAAAAAACAAAACTCCAATAAATATTAATGTTTTCTTTCTTCCTAATTTGTTTGTTGGTATTGAACCCGTAAATGCGCCCAATACAGTTCCCCAAAGTGCTGTTGACATTACTACGAGCCCGTGAAATAAATCTGAACTATGCCAAAATTCCTGCAATTGCTTATCTGCACCGGAAATTACAACTGTATCAAATCCAAATAAAAATCCGCCCAAAGCAACAACAATAGATGTAAAGAAAATTTTACTGTTTTTCATAATTTTAATTCCGGATGTTAATTCCAAACTCTATTTATTTTATTGAACTTTAATTCGCTGATTTTATTTGAACCTTTACTGTTTATATCAATAATTGAAAAATTTTCATTAGGAAAGAATAAATTTGTCATTGAGTACTTTCCGTTATTCAATAAAATTTCAATTGAGCTTTTATCCAGAATTAACTGGAAGGAAGTTATTTGTTCGCTTAATGGCATTGTTTGAACTTTATTGGCAAAGTTTTCATTAAAATCAATTTTACCCGATTTACTTCTATCGACAGTTAAAATATTATCATTCAATTCAATTTTAATTTGTTCGCCTATTTTATTTGAAATTCTAATTTCTAAATTTTCAGCGTTATTTAGAAACGAAATTTCAGTTTGAGAAAGATCAAAATCTTCTTGATGAAACGGAAGCCCGCAATTTTCAAATGCAGAAATATTTTCTTCTAAGGATGAAAATTGATTCACAATTTTTTGAGCAATTACATAATGACCATTCGTTTTAAGCAGAGTTAATTCACGCGGAAGCGTCATTGCGCTTCTCCAAACTTCTGTTGGAGTTTTAGTTGCATATTGCCAATTGCTCATCCACGCGATCAAGACATTTTTATTATTGGGAATGTTTGAAAAAGTCACTCCGGCATAAAAATCAGTTCCGTAATCAAGCCATATTGATTCTTGAATATTCTTAAAAACTTTCCCGTCAAAATTTCCAACAAAATATCTTGTACCGGAACCTCCGTTTGGCGCGCCGCCGCCATGGTTTACTATTATAATCCATTTTTCTTCTTCGCCTAATTTCATTTTGAAAAGATCGGGACATTCCCAAACTCCCAAATTCGCCGTATCATTTACCGGTTTAAAGTCACTCTCAAATTTCCAGTTTTTTAAATTCTGTGATGTGAAAATTTTAATTCTATCGCCAACAGCTAAAACCATATTCCATAAATTTATTTCATCATTCCAAAATACTTTTGGATCTCGAAAATCTTGTTCGCCGGAATTATTTAAAACCGGATTTCCCGAATATTTTTTCCAAGTAATTCCTTCGTCCAAGCTGTAAGCAATTCCTTGACTTTCCGTATTCTTAAAACCTCTTGCCCAAATAGAATCGTTGTGGTAAGTAAAAATGGCGATCATCGCGTTTTTGCCAAAACCGGCTGTATTGTTTTTATCAATAACTGCGCTTCCGGAAAAAATATTTCCCAAGCTATCGGGGTAAAGCGCGATCGGCAAATGCTGCCAGTGAAGTAAGTCCGCACTTTCAGCGTGTCCCCAATGCATTGGTCCCCAAACAATATCATAAGGATAATACTGATAAAAAAGATGATATTTTCCATTAAAATAAACTAACCCGTTTGGATCATTCATCCATTTCGATTTGGGAGTGAAATGAAATTGCAGCCGATATTTTTCAGAATAATAATTTGAGGAATTATCGGTTTGGGCAAAACAAGTTATTATATAAAAAAACAAAATTACTAATAGTGATGTTTTCATATACGCTCAAAAAATTTAATCTGTATTATTTCAAATAAACAGCTATAAACTTTGCCAATGTTGCCATTTTTGATTTATTTAGCGAAAGAGTATCATTTTGAATTGTGTAGTTATCAACTTTATCGAGTACGCCAAGGAATCGATCTTCAGTTTCTAAATTATTACAATACATTTTTGTAGATATGACTTTGCTGAATTTAATTCTATTTCCTTCAATCATTTCGTATTTGCCGGAGATATTATTACATCCGCCGTTTCCGATGAAATGATTATCTTCATTCTTCAATATAATATGAATTTCTTTCTTTTGATTTTCATCAAACTTGATTTGTTGACCGGTGAGTTCAATAAGTTTCCAATATTTTTCTGTTATATTATTATCTCCTTCATCAAATTGTTTATTCAAGTTTTCTGTACTGTTTTGATCATAACATGAACAACTAATAACAATCATTGAAAAAAAAATATATATAAGCGTTTTCATTTTATTTCTCATTTTATTGAAAAAAAATTATTCCGTCATTTTCTTAATGTATAAAGGTGTTTGCGGATCATCCTTAAAAAAGTCGCTTTTTTTATCTTGTGATAAAGCCCAAATATCCAACCAGGAAATTCCCCAATTTCCGAATTTTGTAATTTCAGTTTTATATAAGACATCTTTTAATGTTTCTTCAAGGCTGATAAAATTATAACCATTTCTTTTAAACATTATTGCGAGTGAATCGATAAAATTTGAATTAAGCCAGCTAGCGTGCATTAATAAAATATGATTAATATTTTTACCAAATAATTTTTGTGATTGACCTTCAAAATAATGAAGTTTTTCTTCCATATAATTTATATAATCTTTGCCAATGTTTTTTGATAGCGCGGTATCATTATTTGACAACGCTCTTTTGTAAGCAAGTGCAAATAAATAATCTTCATTGTCAATTGTAACCGGAGCGGTAACGTAATTTTTCGATTTTAAAAAATTATTAAGCGAATCATATTTTGCTTTTGTATTGCCCAAGTGAAGATAAGGATGACGGAAATACTTTATCGATTTGTTATTTTCTAAAAGGATTTCTTTTGTTATGATCTCGCCTTTTAATAGATCCTCGGTGAAATTATTGAAATTTGTTTTGTTATAATCAGGGTGAGAAAAAGTATGATTGCCCAATTCCAAATCATTAGCGACCCAATTTTTTAACAGCGAAACTTGGAATGAATTAATTTTCTCATCTTTATAAAGTTTAAATTCATTAACGAAACCAATTGCCGGAATATTATGTTTTTTAAATGATTGAATAATTCCATTCATCAAATTTCTCTGAAACGTTGTATCATTCATTCCATAAGAAACTACGGGCAAATCATCAATTGTAAAACAAATATTCTTTGTTTGTGCAAATAGAATTGTAAAATTAAAAAGTAATACCGCCGCAAATCTAATTTTCATAATGCGTTTTATCTTGTTTTAATAAATTATCAAAAAGTTCCTGTTTAACTATAAAAACAGAACCATGACTAGTACCAATAGGAAAATTAACTTTGTTTGAAATGTTCTGCCATGTTTGAAGATCATTTGAAAAAACAGCTCCCATTTTTTTTCTAGTGTATTCATCAAAATAACAAATCCAGCCGCTTTCATTTTTAATTACCGTAGGACCTTCAACCCATTTATCCGTTATCGGAAGGGCAGTTATTTTATAATTTCCATAAAGATTTTTGCTTTGAGCAATACCAATGTTTTTTTCCGCTATTGGATATTTTGTTTCGTTCTTAAAGAACATTAAATAATTATCGTCAACCTTTTGAATTGTAGCGTCAATTACGTTGAATCCGGGATCAAATAATAATTTAGTTTCGCTGAAGCTTATAAAATCTTTTGTTGTTGTAAAATATAATCGATGATTATAGCCTGTATCGCCGGTTGAATCTGTTTCGGGAAATTTTCCGGGAATAGTTGTCGACCAATATATCATATACTGATCTTTAATTTCATCGTAAAATAATTCCGGAGCCCAACAATTTCTTGCGTTGGGAATGTGTTCCATAACCGGAATATATTTTTGTTCCGACCAATTATTTAGATCGGTTGAATTCGCATATCCTATTCCTTGTTCATTCCAGCTTACAGTCCAAACCATATGAAATTTATTATCGCTACCCAAAATAATACACGGATCGCGCATAAGTTTATCTTTTCCCGCAGTTGGTTTAAGAAACGAATTGTTATTATTTAACGCCGACCAATTAAAGCCATCTTTACTGTATGCCAAGTGCAAGCCGTCTTCGCCGTTGTTTTGAAAAAACGAAAACATGTAAACTTGTGAATTTGTAGAGGAACATCCGTAAAGCAAATATGCAATTGCTAAGATTGAAATAAGTTTTTTCATTATCACAATTTAAATTATATATTGATTATTAATTACAGATTGCGGCAATGAAATTAAGCAAAATTGAACTTATTTATTGAAGAAATTTATCGGAAATTTTACAAACACATTATTAGTGTAATCATCTTTTTCAAAAAACAATCCAATGTCGCCATTCTTTAAGACCGTCATTGATGAATAAGCGGCGCTTCCGGCGTAAATTGTTTTTACCAAACTCCAAGTTTTTCCATTATCGTAGCTGACGGAAATCGACATATTCTTTCTACTATCTTTCGATTTTACGTTTGAGAATAACAAAATATCTATTCCGTTATATTTCGCGGAAATTAAACTTGCATTGCAGCCGGGGTCAATCAAATTTGAATCAGCATAGCTTTGCCAAGTTTTTCCTTCATCTTTTGAAATATGAATGAATCTTTTTCCAAAATTATTTACTCTGCTGTTTACCATCCAGCTTCCGTCATTCAATTCAATTATTTTTGATTCATCTGCGGGATTTAAAGGCGTATCAATAATAAACCAAGTTTTTCCATGATCATTGCTTCCGAAAATAAAAAGTCCTTTATTTAAATTGACCAAAGTATGAAGAAGTTGACCGGAAGATGTTTGAATGCCGTTTCCAGAAGTAATGAATTGGAAATCTTTTCTGTTTTCCTTTTTAATAATAAACGATGAAATATCTTTAGGTAAACTCCAACTGCTTCCGTTATCATTGCTTGAAACAAATTTATGATAATAAATTCCATTTTCATTTTCCAAATCCATATAATTGAAAAACAAAAATATTTCGCCGGTAATTTTATCCAAAATAAAAGAAGGATCCGATGCTGATTGACCGAAGGGATAATCAACAATTCTTTCAATTTGTGTCCATGTATTACCATTATCAAAACTTTTCCTGATTACTATATTTATATCTTTATTTGAATTCAAATCTTTGCATGATTCAACTCTTTCATCTATTGCGGCAATTAAATCACCATTTTGAGCCGTAATTATTGCGGGAATTCTATAGCATGATATTTGAGAACTATCTTCACTGCTGAACAATGAAATAAATTTATTCGAATTGTTTTCATGAGATTGTGAAAATATTTGAATTTTTATAATGACCAACAAAATGATCAATAAATAAAAATTTAATTTCATTTATCGCCTTGAATATAAACGGAAAGAGGAATGTTTCCTTCTTTATTTACGAATTTTGCTTCGGGAACTTCAATTCTAAATGTATGATTTCCGGCATCTAAATTTCCAAGCTCAAATACTCTAATCGGAATTATATCGCCCGGACACCAATTGCTCCAAGATGACCATTCGGCATCGGTTCTCGGTTGCAAACTATAAATACCGTTTGATTGTGTGTTGTATTTTCTAAAAGGCTCGCATGATTTGCCGCCGGGAATATAAACTTTTACCAGGTTCCCGTCAAAATATATATAATGATTTCGTCTATTATATTCTTCACCGCCAGAGTTTGCTCCGTGATTTGAGGTTATTACGTATAATTTCGCATCATTTAATTTTGATGTTAGGTTAAAACTAAATGATTTTACTGTTTTTCCAACAACGTCGGTTTGAGAATAATTATTAAAATCTAAAAAGCTGGCAAGGGAAATAAGCTCTTGGTCTTTATCAATTTCAGTTTCTTTTGTTGAGATGAATTTTAAAGTACCGTAAAATGTATAATTCTTTCCTGCGCATCCGGAAATTTGAGTATTTGCCGCATAAGGAACACCGAAAATATCGAACTCAATCCAAAAATCATACTTACTTTTAAATTCCGAATCGGTTAAAATTTTTGCGATATTGTTAATATCAAAACTGTATGGAACTTCGTTCGGGGTTTTATTTTTATCCATAAACGGAGTAATAAATCTCGCGATTTCTATTTTGTTTAAAACATTTTCCTTTGTGTATGATTCGCCCTTATTCATAAAACTTAAAAATACATTTCCAATTCTATCGTAATTATCGCAGGCGGCTTTTACAGTAATTTCTAATGATAATTTGCTCCCAATTTTTTCAAGCTGGTCGTCCGTTATTTTTGTTACATATTTGGAATTTGAGATTCTTATTATTCCATCCGGCACAGGTTCATTTACAGTTTCGGCATAACCATCGTAATATAATATTTCTTTAAAAAATGTCAACGAAAACGGTCCTTTGTCTATATCGGATTTATTTTCTGTTGAATTGTCTTTGCCGCAATTAAAGAGAAAAATAGTTAGAAGAAAGAAGGCAAGGATTTTATGATTCATAAAAGTATCTATCAATTTTATTTCAAAAAAATATATTCATTTAATTTTATTCGGTAAGATACAATTATTAATAAAATATAGTTTACCAAAATACTTTGGGAGAAAAGTATTTTAAAACCGGTATTTGAAAAACAAGTTATTTAATAAACTTCACAAAAGTATAAATAACAAATTTTCTGTGGAATTTTTAGAGTAAAAAAATCAATTTATTTTTAGGCTGTCAAAAGGAATATTTTTCTGTGTATCCCAAAATGCAGAAACATTTGCAATTTTCCAGCCGGTTGATTCTTTTTCCATTATTCTAATTTCGAAACTTGTTCTAAAATATTTTTTTTCCGCGTCGGAATTATATTGCTTCCATGTAAGATAGGCGGCAGAATCGCTGAAAAACTTAATGGTTGGTTTTTCCCGCTTCACGGTTGGATGAATAATATTATCACCATTTTTGTAATATTTTTCAATCCAAGCCTTTCCTCTGGAGTTTATTTTATCCCAACCGGTTGCAACATCTGCAGTTCCGTCATCATTGTTCCACGCTTGAACAACATAGCTTTTATGACTCCAATAACTTTTCCAACATTCGTAATTTCCATTAAAAAAACATTTTGTTTCTCCATCAATCACTTTCATTATTGCTTCTGTTTCAATAGCTTCATTAAAAGATGAATTTGAATTACCGGATAAATTTTTATCAGTTGCTTTTTCACATCCATTAAAAACCATAAGAATATTTATGATAACCATAAATGAAAATATTTTTTTCATCTTAAAGCTCCTATTTGTTAGTCTAAAATAATACAATAAATCCAATTTTCAGCAAAATAAATTAAGTTCTTAATATTTTAATAAAATAAAAAATTGAATTAGACATTTAATGTAACTATTGGTTAGCAATCGTCAGAATTCTAAAATGTTGGAATGGCATGTTGATAAACGATATCTATAGGTAAATTCTTAAAATCAATTATTTTGAATCTATAGATAAGTTTACAATTTTTTACTTGTCAAAAGTCCGATACAGCGTCCTTTATTTCCAACGGCACAATAATACATATAGAAAGTATCATTCGCTTTATTATAAACCAATGATATTTTATGAGCATATTGTTTATCAAGTCCGTTTGGATGTCCTCCGGCTTTATAGAGCGGTTCCGGGTGCGGCGTCCAATTCTTCAAATCCTTTGAAAATGCCGACATTATATGAGCGCCGCCTTTTCCTACGCCGAAATAAAACATAATCCAATGATCACCGTCTTTAAATACTTTACCGTCGGAACAAAATTTTTCATCATAACCATTTTTACGAATGCGAACAATTGGATTATTTGCATATCTTTTCCAAGTTAACAAATCATTTGATTCTGCCATTCCAATTTGCTCTATCCATTCAGGCATTCGTTTCGCGTTATAAAAATTATAGAACTGTCCGTTGTATTCTACAAGCCAAGGCTGATAAATGCAGCCCTTTTCCCAATCACGAATATCAGCGTCATGTACGGATAAGATATAATTATCTTTAGCCCGAAGCCATGTAATTCCATCATCACTTTTTGCAACTCCTTCATAACCGGGATCGATTTCATATTGTCCTTGAACCGCATAACTGCCGTAAAGCGTCCAAAATTTATCATCTTTTTTCTTCAGCATTCGTGAAGCTTTAATATCATATGAATCATACAAATACGCTCCTATAACACATCCGCCGTAATCAAACTCACCTTTGCGACCAAAACCCATTGCAAGTTTCGGATTTGACCAGTTTATAAGATCGCTGCTTTCAACGACAAAACTATTGTATCCTTTGCCATTAAATCCAATGAAACTCATAAACCATTTATCCGGTATATCAGGAATTTGATACACGCAAGGTACGTCAAAATTTTTAAAATCTTCAAAGCCGGGAATCTTTAAATCTGATGGAATTATTGGCTCGGGATAATAAACCCAATTACGGTAAGGCTCTGACCACTTATCTAAAGTAACGCTATCAATAGAATCTAAATTTAATGGTTCATCATAGGATGTTTGTCCAACAAGACAAATTGAAGTTGATAAGACTAAAAGTATGCCGAAAATATTTTTCATGAAATTAACTTTTAAGAATAAATGAAAAATAGAATTTTATAATTATTGGCAATATAAAGATGAATATATTAATTTGAAATGCATGCTATTTTAAAGAGAAAATAATTTTTGCGAGCTTCTTGAAACGTTAAAACTTATATAAGTAAAATGTGATTATAGAGAACATTGTTTAATTATTACCTAAAATAGTAATAATTGTCTGAACATATTCTTTCAGTTAATTCCACCAAATAATAAATGTGAATTTTCAAAAATATATTCTTCGTTTGATTATCTTTCGGGTTCCTCAACAAATTCTAAAATATCTGCCGGCTGACAATTAAGTGCTTTGCAAATAGCTTCTAAAGTGCTGAACCTTATTGCTTTCGCTTTTCCGGTTTTTAAGATTGATAAATTGGAAAGTGTTAATTCCACTTTTTCCGAAAGCTCATTAAGCGACATTTTTCGCTTAGCCATCATTACGTCTAAGTTTACTATTATTGCCATATTTTATATTGTTAAATCGTTTTCATTCTGTAGTTCAACACCGCTTTTAAAAATCTGAGCTATAATATAAATTACAGCTGCCATTAAAATGAACGCCTGACTGTCTGCCCAAAACGGAATTAGTTTATCTATTTCATAACCGTAATGAGCAAAATTATTAACTAACTGAGAAGCAATCTGGCTAAGTATTCCAATGGTGAAAGTATAATAACTGATCTGCAGTATTTTTTTTGTAACAAAACTGTTGAATGGTTTTGACAAATCTAATTTAATAAGCAGCATTATTACAATGTAGAAAAGTACAGCCTTTAAAATAGAAGTAGACAACAGCAAAAAGTATGTACTAAAAAAGACCAATTTGCTTTGTTCGTACATTTTGCTTAAGTCCAATTTTTGATAAAGATTTCCGACAAATTCAGGATTGACCAAACTAAAAATAAAATTGACTATCAATCCTCCTGCTTCTATAGACAAGCCTATAAAAATTACCCAAGCAACAATGTGCAGGATTGTAAATATAAATTTTTTTGTTTTTGACATAATATTTTCTTGAATTTTATTTGTATCTCAAAGATAATAAAAATTTATTGATAAACAATAAATATTATTTATTTTACAAAAAATATTTTGTGTTTATTTAAAATTTGAAAAGATTATAATATTAGTAGAAAAGCAAATTTTTATAATTTTGTTTGCTTTTACAATTATCACTATTAGGAATGAAATTGTTTTTATTTGACTGGAAACAGATCAAAGTTTGAGTTGCGAGAATATTCTGTATAAAATTAAAAATTGAATATGAATGATTAACTAAGCGAAAAATTTCGCGGTTGGATTTCAATCTTAATTTTAGTTAATGATCACTTATTGGTTTCACAATTAATAGATTCGCCTAATTTTTCATAAGCGATATCATTAGGCTCCCACAATTCTATTTTATTTCCTTCTAAATCCATAATATGAACAAACCTGCCGTAATCATAACTTTCTATTGAGTCTAATACTGTTACATTTTTTTGTTTAAGATTATTAATTAGATTGTCTAGGTTCGCGACTCTGTAATTTATCATAAAGTCTTTTGCAGATGGCTCGAAATAATTTGTTTTCTCATTAAACGGACTCCATTGAGTAAAACCTTTTTGCGAGGAATCCAAACCGTGTCTCCATTCAAATACGGCGCCGTAATCATTTACTTTTATGCCCAAATTTTCCATGTACCAATTTCTTAATTCTTTTGGATTTTTTGATTTAAAGAAAATTCCCCCAATCGATGTAACTCTGCCTTCATCTGAATTATTTTCCGATATCATTCCATTTAATTGAAAGCCTAAAGTAAAAGCAATAATTACCAATAAGGTTATTTTAAATTTTGAATTCATATTATTTTTCTTTCGTGTTTGTGATTTTAAAACTATTACCGTATACAAATTGTTCTTCAAAATTATACAAAATGTAAATTATTCATAAAAAGTTAAAATTATAATAACATATAATTAACTTTATAATAATTCCATTATATTTTTCTTTACTAAGAAACAATAATATATTATTTAATTTTATTATAGTAAAACTTTTAAGTTTGGTAAAAACTAAAATAGAAGATACAATTTATTGTGATAATTGAATGAGGTAACTGAATATTATTATTCTTTATGCATACAAAATTTTGCCGCTTTAAGTGAGTTTGGATTTTCAGTTCTAAAGTTCAATTCATTTTATTGAACCTTACTAAATGATTCAAAGTTGAACTTCAGTTATCATTGTGCCAAATTGATGTTTGTGGTTGTGTTTTCTGCCGGTTTATTTATTCAATTTATTTTTTAATTCAATTGTTAAGTTGTTATCCGTCAGAACTATTTTTGCATCTTTGCAATATTGTGATTTCCCAATGTATTGTTCATATCCTGAAGTTTTTATAGTAGTAAATTCTATCCACTCTTTATTTTCCCGTGATTGAAATTCACCACATAAAATGTAGGTAATCTCATTTGGATATGATTCAATATATCCAATTTTTACATTCCTAAAATCAATAGGAGTCGGTGGTTGATGATTTTGAAAATCATTGAAAGCTGAGGTTATTAAAAACTGAACAACTGTATCCGGTATTACTACTTTTTCAGAAGCTGTATCTGAACTTACTTTGTTTTGTGATTTGTTGTTAGCGTTACAACTTATAATAACTGACATAAAAAATATGCCAACAAGTAGTATTAGTGTGATTTTAAAAATTTGTCTTGTCATTTTATTATTCACTTTTTTTTTCTTGCTTTGTTATGATTGCCTGTACTAAAATAGCCGCTAGTGATTCGAGTATTTCCAAAAGCCGGGGTTTTTGCGACGAACTTCAATGGAAATACAATTGTTCAAATTTAGTAAAAAAAATTAATAGAATTACTTCAGCCTCGCTTTTGGCAATCACTTTTAACTCTAGTTTTTTTTGAGTTTTCTTGCCAATTCTATTGAATGTTTCAACGAGTTGATGTTATTCCAGTCGTGATGTGAAACGATTATATATTTAGGGTCAGGAAATTTATTTTGCACATTTTTAAGAGTAGTTTCGTATTCAATAACATTACCATCTCCCAAATATCCCAAATTTTCAGCCTCTGCGCCTTTTATTAAACAGCCGCCATATAGAATTTTTTCTTTAGCAAACCAAATAACAATATTATCCGCTGTATGTCCTTGTCCGGGATAATAAGTTTCAAAATCATATTGTCCAACCCGAAAAGTAGTATCGTTTTCAATTAAGTATTTGGCTCTTTTCTTGTTATTCTTTTTGCTTAATTCATCTGTAAATTTAGTCGTGTAAGTTTTAATTCCAAGCTGTTTATAATATTCAAGTCCTTCTGTTCTGTCGCTGTGCCAATGCGTTGCAATACAAATTGTCACCGGTTTATTATGCTTCGCTTTAATACTGTCTAATAAAGGCTGAAATTGTGTCGTGTCCCAAGGAGTGTCAAACAAAACTACACCATCATAAGTTACAATATACATTCCATTTGCCGGAATTTGATTTCCTTCATAAGTATTGTATGTTGTATAAATATAAAAGTCACCCGTTAAATGTGAAATTTTAAGTTTTTGATATTCTGTCTGTCCAAAAGTTTTGGTCAGCGCAAAAATGAAAGTTAATGTAAATATAATTGTTTTCATTATGTATTTAGTTTTTCTTATTTAAGTCAGTCTGTTAATTACCGCTTGCTGTTTTGGTCTTACTGAAGATAGAGCATTGAAAACCGTTAGTCCAAATATAGCACATATGTTGATAGAAGTACAAATGCTCAGTTGCTTCCGTCTGCCCTACTATTGCCTATACGATTTTAGTGTCTGCCCTTTATTCTATTGACTTTATTATTTTTCCTTTTTTATTCCAAAGTATTATTCTTTGTTCCATACTTGAAGTAATAATTCTGTTTCCTTTTTCATTCCAAGAAACTCCCCATAAATAGTCTTTAGAATTTCCTTCTGAAATAAGGTTCCCATTTGTGTCCCAAATTCTTAGCGCGTCACTTGCTGTTGCAAGTCTGTCACCATTTGGATTCCAAGCCAAATTTCTATATTCCCCTTCGCTGATGTCAATAGTTTTTAAGAGTTCACCTTGTTCGTTCCAATATTGTAGTAAAGATTTGTCTTTTTCATCTCCATAATCTCCAGTTACAAAAAAGCTCCCTGTTTTGTGCCAAGCAATGCTTAACAACATTACTTCTTCCTGTCTATGCTTAATTGATTTTAATAAATTTCCTTCAATGTCAAAAAAGCGAATCTTGTCTGTTACGGTTGTAAGAATATTTTTTTTTGGATGCCAATCGAGAGCAGTAATTCCTTTGGTTGAGTTAACTTGATTTACAAATCTTCTGATCAATTTACCCTTAATATCATAAATCAATATTTGTCCGTCATTGTCTGCAACACCTAAATATTCACCAGTATAGCTCCAATCAACTCCTCTTGCACCGTCTGGTGAGATGCCATTTAGCTCAATTTTCTCATTTATCCCTAAATTGAGAATAAACGATTTTTCGTCAGACATTTGAGTTGTAACTGCAATAATGTTCAATGACGGGTGCCATTTAATACGTGTAATAGTGTTCTTTACTGGAAATGACTTGTGTAATGTTAGACTTCCTTCGTTATAGATTTTTAAAGTGTCAACATTGCCTCCAATTGCAATAAACTTTCCGTTAGGACTCCAATCTGTTGTCCAAAGAATTTCCTTTGTAGAGGTGTTTTGCCCGAAAGTATGATTAGATAGAAAAATAATCAGAAAATTTAGGATAACTAATATTTTAATACTTTTTGTCATCGTGTATACTGTCATTTAGGGTTGCCATTATTGCATGTTAGTCGGTATTTATTACTTTCAATTAATTTCATGAAGGATATTCGCTTTGTCTAGATTTTCTTTGTTAGAATTACCCTTGCAAATGACTGCAATTTACCATTTTCCTCTCCGTCCATAAGCCATTGCCACGTATTTGTCCCTTTATCATATAAGAATGTCGTATGAAATTGATTTGTATCTCCATATTTAAATATTAGCTCAATTTTATCACCATTTTGATTTGCACGTCCAATAATTCCATTAGAAATACCTCCATTACTTGTATTATCTAACCAAAGACAGGAATACTGTTTTTTAGACTCTTCCCAACAAATATAAACTATAGCTTCATAAAGTGGATTCCCTTTTTGGTCCTTTTCTCTTGACACTTCCTTTAATTGAACGTATTGTCCATTAAGTACCCTTTGTACATCAATGTCATGAATAGTCTTTTGCCCATCTATGATACCATTAAGTGTCCAATTACCAATTAATTTATTAAGAAGTGAATCTGGTAGTTGTTGTGCTTTTAATGTTGCCGGTACAAACATTACCAGAAGTAAAATTAAACTTATCAATGCTTTCATAGTTTTTGATGTTTATTTATTATTAATTTACTTTAATATTCTCGTAAGCTGTGATTCTCAAATTCCGCCAACGTTTTCGGGCTATGATTTCGTTGCGGAAAAATCCGTTGAATTCCGATTGGGAATTCAACAGCAATGAATTATAGCCTGTGTTGGCGGTAGTTTTTATTTCAAGTTGTACTTTTTCTTTATGAAATTATACCAATTACCAGAAAATTGTTCTTCAGTTAGGTTCAGAACATTTTTTAAATCTCCATATGATTCTATAAGTTCAATTAATTTGTCCCTTCCATATTCCTTAAGGATGTACTCAATTATGGTATATCCGCAAGTGTATATCTTTTGCCCTTGGGAACGATTGTTTAATTCTGAGATTTGCGGGTATTTCCCGTTTCTAAAATAGGCTAGCGTTTTAGGATCATAAAATTGCACTGCTTCATAAACGCTAAGTCCTTCCCAGAGCCATATTGGAAAGGTCGCAAACCTATTATCAAACATTTCGATATTTAATGGCTTTGGTTCTCTGTCAATTAATAGTTTGAGAACTACTGCGTGAACAAATTCATGGACAGCGATTTTCTCGATTTCACTTTCTAACCACGCGTTATTTACAAAGTGAAGTTTTGAAACCCCTTCAATATTCCCCGAAGCACCCCAATGTCCAGTTGCTTTTATATATCTCCATCTTTGATCATAAATGTTCACTTCAATATTTTCGGCAGGAGTTGTATTAAAATTAATAGCGATTTTTGAATAATTGTCCTCTAATACTTTTGAAAGTCCAATGATACTTGAAGAGTCAATACTACTGCTATAGAGGAAAGTAAAATGTGTTGTTTTAATCTCCTTCTTATTTTCAGGTATATTTACAATAATTGATAGTACTAGTATTACAATGCAGATTATTATAAAGTAGTATTTCAATTTTTTCATTTGTTTGTTACTTTGTTATGAGTTCTAAAAATTGCCGCCAACAGTTTTGCGGCTTTGCGTAATGGCAGATTTCGAAATACTAATGTTCAAATTTATGACAATGTTCAATAGAATGCAAAATGTTAAGGCTTGCAATTCAGCCCCGCTATTGGCAAACCCATGTTGTGGCAGTTATTTATTTTTGTTTATATATTCGTCAGTAAAATGTTGTTTATGTTTCGGCTGTGCAAACTTGTCAGCGTTATATTCTTTCGAGTTACCTTTCGGAATAGAAAGGGAAGTCCAGTTTTCATTACACAGTAGTTTTCCTATAAAAACAATTTGTCCAATATGATATGGATAATGAGCAAGTTGTCTATTAATGGCTTCGGCCACGGTATGTCCCTGATTGCGAATGTAAATAATTTTATCAAGGTCATTTGCTGTCAATGAATTAATTGTGTTGAAAAAGCAAGACCAACCTTCGTTCCATTTGCTTAAAAGTTCTTCTCTACTACTTATGTCGTTTTTAAATTCTGCATCTCTGTCTCTAAATTCCTTTTCTCCGTCTGAAGTCAAAAAGTCTGTCCAACGTGAAAGCATATTTCCCCAAAGGTGTTTTACGATTGTCGCGATACTGTTACTTTCGTCATTGTATTGCCAAAACAATTTGTCATCTTGTACTTGCGAAAATGTTTTTTCTCCGAGCATTTTGTAATACTCAAACTGTTTTTTTGCACTGTCTAAAAAGTCGTTTGTCATATCAACTCTATGTCATCATTTTTGTGTCGGTTCGGGTTCTGCAAAATTGCCACCAAAGTTTTATTTCCCGTAATTATACTAAATTTAAATTATTTTTAGTACATATATTTTCATTTTTAAAATAATTTATATTTATGAGACTTGGACTTGTACGTCATTTCAAAGTAATTACAAACGAGAAAACTTTTCTTTCTTCTTCGGAATTCACGCGGGCAATGGAAAATTATGACTCCGCTCCCATAACCTCAAATGGATTGGCAATAAATTCAAACGATTGGGAAATCTGCTACTGCAGTGCTTTGCCGAGAGCGGTTGCAACCGCTGAAAAAATATTTACCGGAAAAATTATTAAAACGGATTTGCTGAAAGAAGTTTCGATTTCTCCTTTTACAAAAATGAATATTAAACTTCCGGTATTTGTTTGGCACATTGGAGCAAGGATTGCATGGTATAAATCGCACAATTCGCAAAAGGAAGATTTTCATCAAACAAAAAAAAGAATTGACGAATTTTATGAAATAATCAAAAGTTCCGGTTATGAAAAAATCCTAATTGTTTCGCACGGATATTTTCTAAGGATCTTTTATGATGTAATGAAAGAAAATAAATTCCAAGGCAATATTGACGTAAATATTAAAAATGGAAAATTATATCTGCTTGAAAATTAATTATTTGCAATAAACAACTTCACTTACTTTAGAAACACCGTTTTCGTTAAATGTTTCAATTGCAAAGTAGTAATCCTGTCCTTCATTCAAGGCTCTAATTTCCAATTCCGTTTTACTATCATTAAATACTTGATATGTTTGGTAAAGCTTATCTTTCCCAATTCCCCATAAAATATTGTAGCCTACCGCGCCTTCCACTTTATTCCAAGTTATATCCGCGTTCCTTTGATCGCATTGTCTTTCCGCGCTAAAATTTTGCGGTGTTTCCGGAAGCGGATCATTACTGTTTCCGAAAATTCTAATATCACTTATTGCCAAATTGGGCGTCGGCGCGTAAACATTTTCAAATTTTATATATTCGGCGTCAACCGGAGTTTCCAATTCGAAATATCCGTTCGGTCTGTCTTGCTTATCTTGCGATAAATCAACCACGCATTCCCAATTAACTTTATCTTTTGAGGCGTAAAACTTAAATTGTGTATAAACCGTTGAGTCATTGAAAAAGATGTTGGATTTATAATCCGAATAATTTATTTGAATTGCCTTAACATTACACTCTTTTTGAAGATCAATAATAAGCCATTCGCCGGCTTTATTTTTATCGGCTACCCAAAACGATCTAACGTTTTCATCTGTAACTTTGGAAGAATTAAATGTGTCTCTGACTGAAGAGCAAGTCGTAGGTTTTTTATATGATAACAGCATCCAGCCTGTAAACAACTCATCTTTACTAGATAGTTTTTTCGTGGGCAGATAATGAGGAAAATCTCCGAATCGTGAATTAGCAAAAAATTGATCGTCATTATCAAAAAACGCCGGGAACATTGACATTCTTCTTTCAAAATTCCAATTAACGGCAACCCACGGCGTTCCGGTATTCCAATAATTTCCGTAAAGATCTTGAAAAGTATTTCCATGTCCGGCGCCCATCATAAAACCACCGGGTTTATAAGATATGGGATTATAAGGCGCGTATTCAAAAGGACCAAGCGGATCTTTTCCGATATAAGTTCCGTTTGCGTAAACATTATATTCGGTTCCCGGAGCGGCATACTGCAAATAATAAATTCCGTTATGTTTTGTCATCCAAGCGCCTTCAATAAACGGGTCAATTTCATCACTGTGATTAAATCCAAATCTTTCCCAGCCGTGCTGCCAAGGATGCAGATAAATAAAGTCAAAAACTTTTTCATCTTTATAAGCCAATTGTCTGCTGTGGTCCAATTCACAACCATATATTGGATAGACATTTGATGAATTCCAATACATAAACCATCTGTCCAAATCTTCATCGTAAAAAATAGCAGGATCCCATGAACCGATTTCTTTCGGCCGCCAAGGCATATATCTGTTATAAAATTTTAAGTTTCCCGTTTCGGGTTCCGTTGTATAAAATATTGGTCTTTGATCAAAAGTTGATTGGTAAAGAAATAAAGTGTCTTTGGCGACCAATGCGGCGGGAGCGCAAATATCTTCCATTGGCCACATATTCGGTTTTATATATTCCCAAACACTCATATCATCGGATTTCCACCAACCTCCGGAAATTGTGGCGAATAAATAATATTTACCTTTGTAAGTTACAATCACAGGATCAGCGGCGGATCGGTAAGATATTCTTTGACTAATTTGTTCAAAGTTATATCTATAACCTATATCCATCGGATTGCAGAATGTTTTTTGTGATCTTTGCTGCGCTAAAATATGCAAAGAACAAAAAAGGCAAAACAATATTATTTTTTTCATCTTATTCTCAATTAAGGTTTTGAAAATTAATAACGTTACAATGATTCAGCCAAATTTTTAATCTGAATTAAAATAGAATTCCAGCCACCGGCTTCAATTGTTTCTTCATATCTTTTTTTACCATCCGCTACTTTAGAATAATCGCCTTGAGTAATTTCCAAATTTGTTATACCATTTAATTCAGATAAATTATATGTAACAATTAAATAATTATCAGGATTATCCGGTACATTTGAATTCGGATCAATTGTGGTATAAGCCAAGTATTTCTCCGGTTGTATTTTGATAATTTCACCTTTCACAGCGGTAATTTTTTTCCCTTCATAAATCATTTCCCAAGTAAGCGGACTTCCAACTTCCCAAGTAGAAACGGTTTTACATCCGAACATATATAATTGTGTTTTTTCCGGATTTACTAAAATATCCCAAACTTTTGAAACCGCGGCGTTTATTTCAATTTCATTTTTAGTAAATAAGTCTTGACTCATTTTTATTCCATTAAATAATGTATTGAGAAAAAATAAAATTATTCCAAGTATACTGCAATAATTATTTAATTTATCCGTCTTAAGTATAAAAGAAATAAAAAATTGAGTGATCAAAATCCATTAACAGAGATATTTTCTAAAGAATTCAATAGGCTTAAGTCTTATGTGAATAAATTCATAAAAGAATACGGAGCCTTGGAAGCTGAAGATATTATTCAGGATGTAGCTCTTAATATTTTTTCAAAACCGGATTTTGATTCAAGAATTGAAAACACTTTGGCGTTTGTTTACAGATCAATTAAAAATAAAATTATTGATAATTACAGATCAAAAAAGAATACAATTTCTTTGGATAACGACGAGACTTATTTTGAATTGGAAGACGGAAATTATGATGCGGGCATTGAGTTGGAGAAAAATGAAGAAATACAATTTCTGCTTGAGGCAATGGAATTGCTGAGTGAAAAACAAAAACAAATAATAATTGAAACTGAATTTGAAGGCAGGTCATTTGCCGAATTATCTGAAGAGTGGAATGTACCAATCGGTACTTTACTTAACAGAAAACATCGCGCGATGGCAAATCTTCAGAAAATATTAAATATATAAAAATAACGAGGTAACAAATGAACGAATTTGTTTGTAAAAGAAAGAATCCATTAAAAATTGCTTTATGGATTTTAGGCGGAATATCATTGGCTGTTTTATTCGCGTTTATTTTTGGAACTTTTATAATGCTTTTGTGGAATTGGCTGATGCCGGCAATATTCGCTTTACCGGAAATAAATTATTTGCAGGCTGTTGGAATTTTAGTTTTAGCGCGTTTATTGGTCGGCGGGTTCGGACATAAATGCCATCATGGTTTTCATAGAACCAGACCATTTGGAAGATTCAACGGCAATTTTGACAGAAAAGAAGCATTTAAGAAAAGAGCTGAGAATTGGAAATACTATCACGAATTTTGGAAAGACGAAGGCGAAGCCGCTTTTGACGAGTACAAAAAGAAAAGACAAGAACAGAAACAATAAATCTTCATAATTTCCAAACCTCCGAGGTTTTAAAAACTTCGGAGGTTATAAAAAACTGTTATATAAATTCTTCAACCTTGTTTAACGCTTCGGCAATTTTAGAAACATCTTTACCGCCGGCAGTAGCCAAATGAGGTCTTCCGCCTCCGCCTCCGCCGACAATTTTTGCGATGTCGCCGACAATTTTTCCCGCAAGTATTTTTTTATCTTTAATAAGATCATCCGAAACAACGCAAACAATTCCGACTTTTTCATCAATTTCTGAAATTAAAACTCCAACACCGCTTTTCATTTTTTCTCTTAATTCATCACCCATGGATTTTAATTCATCCATATTATTAGCGTCAACTTTTCCTTTAAATATTTTTATACCTTTTGCTTCAGTCGGATTTTTAATTATTGAATCGATTCCGCCT
The DNA here is from genome assembly GCA_016713565.1 of Ignavibacteriota bacterium. Classification (NCBI taxonomy): domain Bacteria; kingdom Pseudomonadati; phylum Ignavibacteriota; species Ignavibacteriota bacterium. Next base: position 1,296,599 of record JADJOX010000007.1, on the reverse strand, counting down.
AATTTTTCTTTCAATTTAAATTCTGAAAGTTCTTTCTCAATTTTCTTTTTTTCATCATTTAATTGAGCAATTTTTTCATCGGCATTTTTTAATTCAAGAATTTGATTTTGAATATATTTTTCAACGCCTAAACCGGTAACGGCTTCTATTCTTCTTACTCCGCTGGCGATTGACGATTCGCTGATAATTTTAAACAATCCGATTTGGGAACTATTTTTTACGTGAGTTCCGCCGCAGAATTCTAATGAAAAATCACCATACTGAACAACATTTACTTTGTCGCCGTATTTATCGCCGAAGAACATTAAAGCTCCCATTTTTTTTGCTTCTTCAAAAGGAATGTTTCTGTGATGATGAAGTTCAATATTTTCGTGCAATTTATAATTTACAAGCGATTCAATTTCCTGCAATTCTTGCGGAGTAACTTTTTGAAAATGAGCAAAGTCAAAACGTAATCTATCCGGACCAACATAAGAACCGGCTTGTTTAACGTGCGTGCCGAGAATTTGTCGTAACGCGGCATGAAGAAAATGTGTTGCGCTATGATTACGCATAATTTCCCATCTTCTGTTCTTATCAACTTTTGCAATTACTTCTCCGCTAAAATTATCACTAACAGTTCCATCATATTCGTGAGCAAAAATATTGTTATTTTTTATGGTGTTTAGAATTTTAATTTCTCGGTTCTGCAATTCAATAATTCCCGTATCTCCAATTTGACCGCCCGATTCAGCATAAAACGGAGTTTTATCTAAAATCAGAAAATCATCTGTAATTTCAATAATGTTTGATTTTGATTCAAGGGTTTCATATCCAATGAAATCTGAAGGTTTTATACTTTCAAAGTTGGATAATTTTTCAACGATGTTCACAGAACCCAGTTTTTCTTTTGTTGATTTTCTAGCGCGTTCTTTTTGCTCATTCATCAAAACATTAAATTTATCTTCATCAATTCTCAATCCTTTTTCCTGCGCCATAACATTTGTTAAATCTACCGGAAAGCCGAAAGTATCGTAAAGTTTGAAAACATCTTCGCCGGGAATAACTTTTTCTTTTTTCAAAATTATATTTTGAGAAATTTCTTCAAACAAAGTAATTCCTCTATCCAAAGTAGCATTAAAACTTTCTTCTTCCGCTTTAATTATTTTTTCAATATTGGATTGGTTTGTTTTAATTTCCGGAAATACGCCGCTCATTGTTTTAACTAAAACATCAACCAATTTATACATGAAAGGTTCATTTAGATTTAATTTTCTACCGTAACGGGCGGCTCTTCTTAAAATTCTTCTCAGAACATAACTTCTGCCGTCATTTCCGGGAACCGCTCCATCTCCAATTGCAAAAGTTAGTGTACGGATATGATCAGCAATAACACGCATTGGAATTTGATGTTCTTCGGTATCATACGGTACATTTGAAATTTTGGAAATCTCTTGAATCATCGGCTGAAATACATCGGTATCATAATTTGATTTTTTGTTTTGAAGAACTGCACACACTCTTTCAAATCCCATTCCGGTATCAACGTGTTTTGCAGGAAGTTCATGCAGAATACCGTTTTCATCTCTGTTATTTTGAATGAAAACCAAATTCCAAATTTCCAAACATTCCGGAACCCCGGCATTTACATATTTCGGATTATCAAAATCATCAGAAAGATTTATATGAATTTCCGAACAAGGACCACAGGGACCTGTATCGCCCATTTCCCAAAAATTATCTTTTGCGCCAAACTTTAAAACATGTTTCGGATTTATATCGGTTTTTGTTTTCCAAAGTTCAAAAGCTTCATCGTCGGTCTCGAAAACTGTAGCCCATAATCTATCTTTTGGAAGTTTCCAAACTTCGGTTAATAATTCCCAAGCCCAAACAATCGCTTCTTTTTTATAATAATCGCCAAAACTCCAATTTCCCAGCATTTCAAAAAAAGTGTGATGATAAGTATCGTGACCAACTTCTTCCAAATCATTATGCTTTCCGCTTACGCGTATACATTTTTGTGTATCGGCCGCGCGGTTGTAATCTCTTTTTCCTTTTCCCAAAAAAACGTCTTTAAATTGATTCATTCCAGCATTGGTAAAAAGTAAAGTGGGATCATCATATGGAACCACAGGCGCGCTTGGCACAATAGTATGCTGTTTCGATTTAAAGAATTCTAAAAATTGATCTCTGATTTCGCGTGATGTCATAATTTCTTTCAATTATTGTTAAAATTTGATCGATAAATATAATAAATTAAGTCGAAACGAGAATTGGTGAAAAAAAGGAAAATCTAATAAATACCTAATAATCCCCAAAAATTTTTAAGAATTTTGAACGTTATTGATTTTTATAATTCAGTGAGTTTAACCGATCTTTTCATAATTGCGAAAGATTCATTTTAAATAATGTATCACATTTTTACATGTAATAATTACGCTTTTATAACATTTTTTCTCAGAAAATTTATATCGATTTTGGGGCGTATTGTGATTTAAATCAAATTTTAAGCTAAATACAAAAAAGTTATTTGGTACAGATTTGGATTATTTTTTTGAAAAACAACGCACCGGAGAAAAAAACGAATGAAAAAGTATATTTTAAGTTTATTGTTTATAAGCTCAGCTTTATTTGCCCAAGAAAGTAATTCAGCTTTTAAACAGACGCAATTTTACGGCGGTTTACAAGCCGGTATGTTTAACGGAGCCGCTTTTAATTTTAACTTTTTGGTAAAAAATTTTGCGGATGATTTTCCTTTTGCTTTGAAATTAAATTTTGGAGTTAGTTACTTAGATGCAGGCAACGCCTATGACGCAAGAAGAATTTTTATTAATGACAACACAAACGGAACACCGGAAAAAAGTGGTAAAACTTATGGTTTCGGTTTGGATTTTCTTTATCGGTCATCCTTTTTAGGCTTAAAAAGAAATTACTTTTATGCCGGTCCCCGTTATGTGCTGTTTGCAGGTAATTTTAATTACATTGGTGGAAATGAAGATTTTGACGTTACAAGCAATCAATGGGGCATGGGAATCGGCTCTGAAAATTACTTTAGAATTATGCCATCTTTGGATTTGGTGCTGAACTTTGGATTTGATTATTATATCTCCGAAGCTCTTTATGGACACGACACCGCTTACAGTCCGGATGGTCAAGATATAAATCCAAGAGACGGATATTCTTTTGCGGATGCAGATAAGGCAATTAATCAACCTCATTATCAACTTAAAGCTTTAATAGGATTTAGCTATAGTTTTAATTAGTTATTAGCATAAATTTTTTACTTACCTTATGAACTTAAAAGTCCGACTAATTTTTCGATAATTTTTTATGAAAAATTGTAATATGAAAATATTAGTCGGAATTATTTTATTAATTTTATCATCTATTCAAATTGAAGCTCAATCACTTCCAGGCAATGCTGTTTTAAAAAACTTCAAACCTTTTGCAACTCCAAGAACAAACGGAAGACCGGGCGAAATTTATAGAATTAATGAAAACGGTGTAAAATTTATTGTTCAAGACCTTGTAAATATTAAAGAAAAGACCAGTGAAGAAGGAGATATTGTTGGCAGAATGTATTTTACAGCCGATGAAATGTTAACTATGCTGAATTTGGAATTCGACAGGTTGGAAATTATTCCCGTTGAAATAAAAATTGTTAACGCGATAAGAGAATATAACGAGCAAATAACTCTAGATAATGCTTTATACAGCGATGGAAAAATTAGAGAAATAATAAAAGACCCGAAAAGTAAATATTATATAATTAGAGAAGCAATTTTATCTAAAGAAGTTACTTTTAGATTTAGTCTTGATGTTGTTAAGAAAATTAAAAAAGGCGCAAACGCGTTAACGGAAATTAAATCAAGTTCGGAAATTGACTTTCCGTATGAAATTCAAAAGAAATTTAAAACGAACAAAAGATTTTTCTACTTAGAACAGGAAATAAAAATAGAGCCTTACGATATTTAATTAATTTAATAATTAGTATAAATCATTCCCCCATTTTATTAATTATTAAAAAAAATAATAATTTAAATATTAAAATTTTGTTTAAAAATATTTATATATTTTCGATAGTTGACTATTATAATATTAAATTTGAATCATTTTGGGGGAAAAATGAGATCAAAATCAAAAATTGAGTTTTTCAATTCCATTAAATTTAAAATCCCGGTACCAATTATTCTGGGGTCAATTGTACTTACCGCAATATTGGTATTCATTACATACAACAATGCTACTTCCGAATTTGAAAAGAATCAAGAGACAAATTTTAAAGTATTTGAGAAATTGTTTACCGACCAAATAGAATCAAAAGCCAAAGATGTTTCTATCGCAATGGAACTTATCGTTAATGATAAATCGGTAATTTCAAATTTCGCCGCGGGAAATCGGCAAGCAATTTTAGACGCACTGTACGATGTTTATAATAATAAATTGAAAAAGGAATTTGACATTGATCAATTTCAATTTCATACTCCTCCCGCAACTTCATTCTTAAGGCTCCATCAGCCAAATAAATTTGGCGATGATCTTTCTTCTTTCAGAGAGACGGTCGTAATCTCAAACAGAGATAAAAAAATAATTTCCGGAATTGAAGTCGGCAGAGGCGGTCCGGGTTTAAGAATAGTTTATCCAATTAATTACGAATCAAAACACATCGGAACGGTAGAATTTGGATTGGGTATTGGGAATATTTTGACAAGCATGAATCACGCATTAAATGTTGAATATGCCATTGGAATTAAAAAAGAAGTTTTTGAAAAAGCAAAAAGATTTGAAGCTGAAAAAAATGATGTTATTAATGGCAGTACAATATTTTATGATTATTCCAATGAATTTACAAAAGAACTTGTAACCGCCGAAGAATTGACCAGCAGTATAAAAAGAGAAAGTTTTGATGATAAAGAATTCGCATCATTCACATTTCCAATTATTGATTACAATAAAAATGAAGTAGGATTTATTGTTTTATATAAAGATATTACTTTAGAAGTAAGTGAAATGAATTCTTCACTGTTTACAAATATTTTAATCATACTTGGATTCACTTTAGTTTTAGGCTCAATCCTAGGCTACATATTGTACAAAATAATTTTAAAACCCGTCGAACACCTTAGCACTGCGGCAATTGAATTTTCGGAAGGAAGCAAAAATTTTAATTTCAACATAAATTCAAAAGATGAACTCGGCGAACTTTCATTGAGCCTGCAAAATATGGCGTCAAAAATTAACACACAGCTTCAATATTTAGATAATCTTCCTACTCCGGTTCAAATAATTGATAACAATTTCAATATACAATATCTAAATCATGCCGCGGCAGAATTTGTCGGCGTTTCGCAAAACGATGCGGTTGGGAAAAAATGTTACTCGCTGTTAAAAACATCTCACTGCGAAACAGAAAACTGTGCGTGTATGCTTGCGATGAATCATAAAGAATCGGTAACATCAGAAACTGTTTCAAGCTCATTAGAAAAAAACAGATCAATTATGTATACCGGAGCGCCAATTAAAAACGAATCTAGTTTGATAATAGGCGCGCTTGAATCAATTGCCGAAATAACGGAAGTAAAGGAAAAAGAAAAATATCTTGAAAGAAGCACAAGAAATATTTTAAGTGCAATGGAAAGTTTTGCTCAAGGAAATCTAACCGTAAGTGTAAAACCCGAAAAGGAAAACGATGAAATAGGAAGATTATTTTCGGGATTTAATTTAACCGTTGAGAATATTAAAAATCTAATTTTAAGACTTTATCAGGCGATAAATGAAACAGCAAACGCAACGACACAAATTTCTACCAATGTGGAAGAATTATCTGTAGGCGCACAGGAACAAAGTTCTCAGACTTCAGATGTAGCAGGCGCAGTTGAAGAAATGGCGATAACCGTTTCTGAAACAACAAAAAATATAACTCTTGCAGCGGATTCCGCTAAAGAAGCGGGAATAACCGCTTTGAACGGAGGTAAAGTAATTAGAAATACAATAACAGAAATTGAAAATATTAATAATATTGTTTCCGAAGCAGCCTCCGCGGTCGAACTTCTTGGATCAAGCAGCGATAAAATAGGCAAGATAATAGAAGTTATTGATGATATAGCCGGACAAACAAATCTATTGGCATTAAATGCGGCAATTGAAGCCGCTCGTGCCGGAGAACATGGAAAAGGTTTTGCCGTTGTTGCCGATGAGGTTGGTAAATTAGCTGAAAGAACAATTAATGCGACAAAAGAAATTGCGGAAACAATTAAAAAAATTCAGGAAGACACACAAGTTGCGGTATTTTCTATAAGAAAAGGTAAAGATGAAGTTATTAAAGGTAGGCAATATGCAAGTCAAGCCAGTGAATCATTAGAATCAATTATTAAAAAAACCGAAATTGTTGTAGAACAAATTAATCAAGTTGCTTCAGCCAGCGAAGAACAAGCCGCTGCTTCTGAAATAATTAGCAAAAATGTTGATAATATAAATATGGTTAGCCGAGAATCAAGTCTTGGAGTTCAGCATATAGCAAGAGCTACTGAAGATCTGAATAAACTTACCGAACAACTGAAAGAATTAGTTGAAATGTTTGATTTAGGCGAAGAAAAAATTAAAAAATTAAATGTTGTTAATACGTTCAAAAATAAATCAAATATAAAAGTACTTTCATAATAAAATGAAGTCTTTTAAAAATATTTAAAGGACTTCAAATTTATCTTTTTAACAAGCCAATAACTTTATATTTTAAATTCAATTTCAGAATAATTGTTAAGTTTTCAATGAAATATAATTTCAATGAATCAATTGGCTTTTTAATCGTAAGATGCGGAAGACTAATTGAAAACAAATTAAAAATTGATTTTGAAAAAGCAGGATTACACATCACACCTCAGCAGTGGTCTGTTTTAACATATTTGTGGAATGAAGACGGCATTCCTCAGCAGCAAATTGCTAACGCTTTTGCAAAAGATAAAACGAGTATGACACGCCTTTTGAACAATATGGAAAGAAATCAGCTTATTTCAAGAAAGCAGAGTCCTAATGATAAACGTAATAATTATATATATTTAACTGATAAATCAAATTCATTGAAGATTGAAAGTATTAAAATTGCCGAAAAAAGTCTTCTTGAAACAATTGGAAATATTGACCATTTAGATTTAAAACTTAGCCGGAAAGTAATGAAACAAATAAATAAAAATCTGGAAAATTATTAGTATTAGATTTGTATTATATGCATTAATTCCGATAATAAATTATTAAATAATTTTTTTTATAAGCAAGCTATTATCGTAAGAAATAAAATAAGTAGTTAAAATGGAAAACCATTCAGTTAATTTAGCCGAACCTTCAGAAAAAGCTAATCCAATACAAAACGAAAGCGAAGAAAAATTAAAATTAATATTATCCGCGGCTCCAATTGGTATAGGACTGGTTGTAAACCGCGTTATCGAAGAAGTTAATGATTTTTTCTGTAAGATGATTGGATATGAAAGAGATGAGTTAATTGGCAGGAATTCAAGATTGCTTTATACCTCAGATGAAGAATATAATTTAGTGGGGGAAGAAAAGTATTATCAAATTAGTCAAATTGGTATTGGAACGGTAAAAACAAGATTTAAGAAAAAAAACGGAGAGATAATAAACGTTGTTTTAAGCTCAAAACCATTTGATCAAAATGATTTAATTAAAGGGGTAATATTTACAGTTGAAGACATTACCGAAAAAACTAAATATGAAAATGAATTAAAGTTGAGCGAAGAAAAGTTTAGAAAAGCATTTTTTACTAGTCCAGATTCAATAAATATAAATAGATTAAGCGACGGTTTGTATATATCTGTTAATGAAAATTTTCTCAAACTTTCCGGATACACCCAAGAAGAGATTCTTGGTAAAACATCAATTGAATTAAATATATGGAATAATCCGCAAGACAGAACGAATTTGGTAAATGAATTAAAAACCAAGGGTTTTGTCGAAAATTTGGAAGCTGATTTTAAAATGAAAAATGGTGAAATCATACATGGATTAATGTCGGCTTCACTTATTCAACTTGATGGAACAGACTGTCTACTTTCAATAACTCGCGATATTACCGAAAGAAAAAAAATACTGAAAATTATAAAAGACAGCGAAGAAAACTACCAGCAAATTATTCACGGTATGCAGGATATGGTTTTTGTAATAAACATGAAAGGTGAAATAGTTGATGCTAATAATTCTGCCATTTTAACCCTTGGATATTCCAAAGACGAATTGATAAATATGCATGTAACAAAATTTGATAACTCATTAAGCAATAAACAAATTGAGAAACTAATTGATCGATTACCTTCAGAAAAGTTGCAATTTTTTGAAACTCAGCATATAACAAAAGATAAAAAAATTATTCCGGTTGAAGTACAATCAACAATTATAACATACCATGGTGAAAAGGCAATTTTAAGTATTGCCAGAAATATAACTGAAAGAAAAAAAACAGAGAATGAACTTAAAATCAGCGAAGAAAACTTAAAAACTTTTTTCAATAGCGTAGATATGCTCATTTTTATTTTAAATGAAGAAGGAAAAATAATTGAAATAAATGATACAGTTGAAAGTAGATTGGGGTATAAAAAAGAGGAATTATTAGACAAAACAGTTCTCGCTGTACATCCGCCGGAAAAGGAAAAAGAAGTTGTTCAAATTGTTAATGAAATGCTTGGTGGTTATAGAGAAACCTGTCCTATTCCTTTAATCTCAAAAACCGGAAAATATATTCCGGTTGAAACAACTGTAAAGCATGGAATTTGGAACGGAAAACCCGCATTGTTTGGAATATCAAAAGACATTTCAAAATTGAAATTATCCGAAGATAAATTCGCGAAAGCATTTCATAATAATCCCGCGATAAGCGGTTTTAGCGATCTTGAAACCGGAAAATATATTGAAGTAAACAAAACTTTTTATGAAAAACTTGGTTATTCACCTGAAGAAGTAATTGGAAAAAAAGCTTCTGAAGTTGTTAAACTTGATTATGATTTTAGAGAGAAAACCCTTGACAAGTTAAAGAAAAATAATTTCATAGAAAATTTTGAAACCGTAATTCAAAAAAAAGACGGAACTCCGCTTAATGTATTATTGACTGCTGAAGTTGTTGAAATTGAAGACAAAAAATATAATTATACAACAGCGGTTGATATTACCGAATTAAAAAAATCTCAGCAAAATTTAATTACAAGCGAAGAAAACTTAAAAACTTTTTTCCATAGTGTTGATTCATTTATTTTCATTTTAGATGAAAATAAAAACATTATTGAAATAAATGATACAGTGGAAAAGAGATTGGGTTATGCAAGAGATGAAATCATAGATAAAGCTGTAACTTTTATTTATCCGGGCAACAGATCCAAAGAGTTAATTGTTAAAATAAATGAAATGATTGATGGAAATAGAAAAGACTGCCTAATTCCCATGTGGACAAAAGACGGACATGTTATTGAAGTTGAAACGCAGGTTATTGAAGGAATTTGGAACGGAAAACCGGCTGTTTTCGGAATCAGTAAAGATATATCGGATTTGATTGTTTCAGAACAAAAGTTTTCAATTGCATTCAATAATAATCCGGCTATTTCAGGGTTGTTGGATTTTGAAACGGAAAAAATTCTAGAGGTTAACAAAACATTTTATGAAAAACTGGGTTATTTGCCGGAAGATGTTTTGGGAAAAAATATCAATGAATTATTTTTATTCGATGAGAAGTTTTTAGATTCTTCTTATGAAGAACTTTTTATTAAGTACGGATATCTAAAAAATATTGAAACGATTTTATATACAAAATCAAAAAGACCTTTGAATGTTCTTTTATCCGCGGAATTAATTGAGATAAAAGGTAAAAAATTTATCTTTTCAAACGCGACGGATATTACGGCGCTGAAGTATTATGAAGAAGATCTTAGAAAAAGTCAGGAGAGATATCAGAAATTTTTTGAAGATGACATAACAGCAGATTTTTTGTGGTCGCCGAGTGGAGAAATATTAGACTGCAATCCGGCATTTATTGAAATGTTCGGATTTAAGTCGATTGAAGCAGCTCGAAATTCAAACAATGATGTGCTTTTTATAACAAAAAAAAGTAAAGAAGATTTTTTAAGCGCGATAAAAAGTATTAAAAATCTTTATAATTATGAGTTGAAGTTAAAGAGAATGGACGGGAAAAATATTTTTGTAGTAGGTAATATTATCAGCGAATATGACAAAACAAATTCATTGATACAATACAAAGGTTATTTGCGTGAAATTACAAATTCCAAATTAATTGAAGAACAGCTCGAAAGATACAGAGTTCACTTGGAAGATTTGGTTAAGAAAAGAACAGAACTGTTGGAAAAAGAAATAACACGCAGAATTAAAGCCGAGTCAAAAGCTAAATCGGCATTAGAAAAAGAAAGAGAGCTAAATCAACTAAAGTCAACTTTTATGTCAACCGTTTCTCATGAATTTAGAACTCCTTTGACTTCAATTTATTCTTCCGTTGAGCTTATTGAACGTTATTCTGATAAATGGGAAAAAAATAAAACAATAGAGCATTATCAAAGAATTAAAGAATCAATTGATCATTTAACTCAAATGCTGGAAGAAGTGCTTCAATTAAACAGAAGTGAACAGAGCAAAATTACGTTCAACCCGGAAAATACAAATCTGGAAGCTTTCTGTAAAAATATAATAAAAGATTTTGAACCGCTGCTGATAAAAGACCAAAAATTGAATTTTGAATTTCAACTTAGCGAAATTGATTATTTGATAGATAGGAATTTGTTGAAAATAATTTTGAGTAATTTAATTTCAAACGCGATTAAATTTTCATCGCATAACGGAGAAATTGACTTTTGCGTTTCCCAAATTCCTAATAAAATAAAATTTATTATAAGAGACAAAGGTATTGGAATTTCGGAAGTCGATATTGAAAAAATATTCAATCCTTTTTATAGGTCAAGTAAAGTTTCTACAATTGCCGGAAGCGGTTTGGGATTGGCTATTGCAAAAAGTTATGTGGAAATTCATAAAGGAACAATAGAAGTTGAAAGCAAATTGAATAAAGGTACGACATTTACACTTTTAATTCCCAAAAAAACCGAAAAATAAAATCAATATTTAATTATGAGCTCAAAGATTTTAATTATTGAAGACGACATAATCTTATCGAATAATCTGAATACACTTTTAACAGAAGAAGGATTTGAGGTTTTACTTGCCGAAAACGGAGAGTGTGGAATTATTAAAGCTATTAATGACCAGCCGGATTTAATTATTTGTGATATTATGATGACCGGCATAGACGGATTTGAAGTAAAAAAAGTTCTTAACAAAAATGAAAAAACATTTGATATCCCTTTGATATTTTTAACCGCGAAGGCGGAAATATCTGAATTAAGAAAAGGAATGGATCTAGGCGCGGAAGATTATTTATTCAAGCCGTATAAAGCCGATGAATTGTTAAGCATTATAAATCTTAGAATCGATAAGAAAAAGAAAATCATAGCTAAAATAATTGATAATAATTTTCCGGAACCGCATGAAAAAAATACAATATGGATAAACATCGGTACGGAATTTAAAGTAATCAAATTTTCTTCTATTAAGGCAATTCTTGCCAGCAACCAATACAGCAATATTTTACTAAAGAACGGTAAAACAATTCTCGTCAGAAAATCGTTAAGCGAATGGGAAAAATTACTTCCGCAGAAAACCTTTTTGCGCATTCACAGAGCAACAATCATAAACTCCGATTTTATTGTTAAGATTGAAAAGTTTAAGAGCAATCTTCTTAAAATATATTTAGATAATAACGACGAACCCTATATCAGCAGCAGAAGAAATACTACTAATCTAAAAACAAAGTTTTAATGGTTAAAATTTTGATTTCCAATAAAAACGTTTTTTAGCCATTCGCAACAAATATTATAGAATGGCCATTTTTCTTCTCGATATTAACAAATAAAATTATATTTTTTTTATGGAAACTATATTAGTTGTTGAAGACGAAGTTCATGTAAGACAAAATATTATTGAACTTCTAACATATGAAGGCTATAAATGTTTAGAGGCAACCGACGGCTTGAACGCGCTTTCCATTTTAAAAACTGAACTTCCGGATTTAATACTTACCGATTTAATAATGCCCAAAATTAATGGTTTTGAATTTTTTAAAATGTTAAAATCCATGGGCTTGGAAAAGAATATTCCATTTATATTTTTAACTGCTAGAACAGATATTGAATCAATGCATTACGCAATGCAGCTTGGAGCGGATGATTATATTGTTAAACCATATAAAGCGGATGAGCTGACCGAAAGAATTAAAACAAGATTGTGGAAACAAAAATTAATTGATGATAATTATGATAAGCTTAAGACGAGTATTTCGCTTTATGTACCGCATGAATTGAGAACGCCTCTTATCGCGATTTTAGGTTATACACAATTATTAATTGACGATTTTGAAACCATTTCGGAAGAAGACAAAAAAGACATGATAAAATCCATATATAATTCGGGCTTGAGAATTCACAATAGAATTGAGAAATTTGTCAACTACACAGAATATAAATTGGGCACAAATCAAATAAGCTCTTTGTTGGAAACAGCATATATAAATCCATTTGAGCACAATTGCATAGAAAAAATTGAAAGATGTTTCGACTGTAGAGAAAGAAAGAAAGACATTCACATAAAATTTCAATCAACCCAATTAAAGATAAACGAAAAAGATTATGAAATAATGATGCAGGAATTGATTGAAAATGCTTGTAAATATTCTGTATCAGGAACACCAATTGAAATAGACGGATATTATGAAAATCAATTTTATGTTATAAGTGTAAAAAACGTTGGAGAAGGTTTGTCAATTCAGAATGTACACGAATTTTCTACCGCCAATTCAAATTATAATAGAAAAGAAAACGGATTAGGTTTGTCAATTGTGGATATGATTGCAAAACAAAACAACGTGCAATTAGAAATTAAATCGGGGAATAATCACGTTTATGTAAATTTGAAATTCCCCAAAATTATTGTTAATTAATAATTTATCCATCCCACATCAATTTTTTACCTCTCACAACATTAATTCTTAAAAGTAGTATTTCTATGCCGAAAATTGAATAAGAATTCAACTTATTTCAGTATGGCAATGATTCTTCTGAAATAACCTATGAATTAATTTACTGTTGAATTAAAAAAAATATGGAGATGCAAAATGTTGAATAATCTAAAAATTGGTTTAAGACTTGGACTAGGATTTGGGGTAACTGTTTTTTTAATGGGAGTAATAATTTTTGCGGGTTTAAGCAGTTTATCAAGCGTTAATAAAAACGTAACTTTAATAGTTGAAGATCGTTTTCCCAAAACTGTACAAGCAAACGAAATGATTGGTGTTGTAAATGACAACGCGCGCGCAATTAGAAATTTATTGTTAAGACGAGATGAAGAAATGAAGCAGGAATCCTATAAACGATTCCAGCACGCAAAAGAAGTTGTAGATAAAGTTATGGCAGTTCTTGATAAAACAATAACAACAGAAAAAGGCAGAGAAATATTAGCCAAGATAAACGATATTCGTCAGAATCAATATTTTCCCGAAAGAGAAAAATTACTTAATTATTACGAAGCTGGTAATTATGATGAAGCGTTAAAAATGCTTTATGGTGAATTTAGAATTGCGCAGACAGCTTATTTTAATGCTTTGACCGAATTAATTAATTACCAAAATGATTTAGTTGAAGAAGGTGCGGAAAATGTACATAACGAATATGATTCGTCAATTCTTTTATTAACAATTTTGGGTTCTTCAGCCTTATTGTTTGTTCTTGTTTTCGCTTGGTTTTTAACTAGAGGTATCATTAAGCCGGTTGCTCAAGTTAAAGAAGGTTTAACAAAATTAGAATCTGTTTGTATTACAAATCTTGGCAACGGATTAATGGGTTTGTCAAGAGGAGATTTGACAATAAAAGTCGATAAAGCTACCAAACCGGTTAATGTTGATTCCAAAGATGAAATTGGACAAATGGCACACGTATTCAATTCCATGCTGGCTAAAGCTCATGCCGGTATTGATGCTTATGAAATAGTTAGAGGTAAAATAGATGATCTTTCCAAAGAAGCTGTAAAATTAATTGAAGATGCAAAGAACGGTAAATTGGATAATAGAGGTGAAGCGGATAAATTTCAAGGATCTTACAAAGAAATTATATCTGGATTTAATGAGGTGTTAGATGCTGTCATTTTGCCAGTAAAAGAGGGAACTGAAGTACTGGAAAAAATGGCAGGGGGGGATCTAACATCTCGAGTTCTTAAAGAATATAAAGGTGATCATCAAAGAATTAAAGACAGCATCAATATGCTCGGCGAATCACTTGAACATGTATTGACGGAAATTAGCGACGCGGTTGCGGCTACGGCTAGTGCGGCAAATCAAATTTCATCCAGCGCGGAAGAACTGGCAGCCGGATCGCAGGAACAAAGTTCACAGACTTCTGAAGTCGCTACTGCAGTTGAACAAATGGTTGCTACAATTACACAAACTTCACAGCACGTTGTTGGAACAAATGATGCAGCCAAAACAGCCGGAACATTGGCAAATTCGGGTAAACAAGTTATTGAAGATACAATTAATGTTATGAAGCGAATTGAAGAAGTTGTTGGTGAATCGTCAAACATTATTCTTGAACTTGGCGAAAGCAGCGGACAAATCGGTGAAATTATTCAAGTCATAAATGATATTGCCGACCAGACCAATTTGCTTGCACTAAATGCTGCAATTGAAGCTGCAAGAGCAGGTGAACAAGGAAGAGGATTTGCGGTTGTTGCCGATGAAGTAAGAAAATTGGCAGAAAGAACAACTTCCGCAACAAATGAAATTGAAGAAATGGTTACAAAAATTCAAAAAAATAGCCAAAATGCCGTTGAAGCAATCAGCAAAGGTAATGATGAAGTTAGTAAAGGTATGGGCGAAGCGGTCAAAGCAGGCAGTTCAATGGAACAAATAGTAAAATCATCAAATGAAGTGCTGGATATTTCAAGTCAAGTTGCAACCGCCAGCGAAGAACAATCAGCAACAGCTGAACAAATCAGCAAGAGTATAAATGGAATAAATACAGTTGCGCAAGAATCGGCAATTGGAATTCAACAGGTTGCGGGCGCCGCAAATGATTTGAGTCAGTTAGCTGAAAAACTTCAGGATTTGGTACAGTCATTTAAACTTGACGAAAGAAGAACACAAGAAACAGTTCAAATTAAAAAATCAACTTTTAAGAAAAGACCTGTTTTGGTAAAATAAAAATTTAAGGTGAACATTGAACATGAACGAAGAAACATTAGTTAGAGAAGATACAGAATTATTGGAATTAGTCGGGTTTAAGCTCGGTGAAGAAGAATTTGGAATCGATATAATAAACGTAAATGAAATAATTAAAATGCAGAAAATTACCTCAATTCCAAACGCGCCGTCAGATATTTTAGGCATTGTGAATATTAGAGGTAAAATAATTGCGGTTGTTGATACTAGATTAAAACTTGGTACTTATCCTAAGGAATTTGATAACGAAACTAGAATTATAATTTTAGAATTTAATAAAAAGCCAATTGGATTTATTG
Organism: Ignavibacteriota bacterium; assembly: GCA_016713565.1. Taxonomy (NCBI): domain Bacteria; kingdom Pseudomonadati; phylum Ignavibacteriota; species Ignavibacteriota bacterium. The sequence goes on along the minus strand of JADJOX010000007.1, from coordinate 1,280,999 downwards.
TAGATGAAGTGACAGAGGTTTTGAGAATATCTAAAAAAACTCTAAATGATGTGCCTGATATGGTAAGTACAAAGATGAATACGGATTATATAAAATCAATTGCAAATATTGAAGATAAAATCATAATTCTTCTTGATCTTCAAAAACTGTTAAGCGGAGTAAATTTTTAGGAATAGAACATTTGGAAAAACGTTTAAATAAGACCTTGGCTGGGGGAGCTTTGCAGAAGTTAATTTCAATATAATGTATTTAATTCCGCAAAGTACAAGAATATATTTAAACGGTTTCCAATTGTTTTTATTAAAACTGGTCCATTTTTGTTGAAATTAAAAATTTCCGATTAATATTGTGGCATTAATTTTTTCATAATGGACTTTTAAAGGAAGCCGGATATTAATTTATTATTCTGGCTTCCATTCCAATTAAAGTATTAAGACCCCGGAACTTATAATTCCTCACAATCAAATTATCATCAAAATAACCAATTTTTAAATACGGTTTAATTGATTTGCTTATTGAATAAGTTAATTTAATCGCAAATTGATTCTCGCTTTTTGAAGGAATAAAAAAGACCAAATTTTCTTTCTTAAATGTATTTGTGAAATGTAACTTTCTGATATTGTAATCAACTAAAAGAAATAGCGATAAATTATTGCTTAAAAATAATCCGCCGATAAATTCAATTTGATGCTCCGTAGATGGATAAGATGTACTGTTCGATTGATAAAATAAAAATTTATAGTCTAAATTCAGTAAAAAACTTTTTACAAAACCCACCTTAATTTGAGGTCCAAAATTCCAGCCGTTTACTGAAATATTTTTAACATTGCTTAAAGCGTCATTTAATGAAAAGTCCTGAATCAAAAAACCATAATCTAAATAAAAATTATCGCTGAATATTTTGCTCGAAGTTACATCAATTGAAAAAAGATCAAAATAAGAATTTTCCATCAACTGAATATCTTGACTGGAATAACCGGCTAATAAATTTAATGGGAAACCGGAAATAGCAAATTCAGCGCCGGCAAGAAAAGTGAAGATGTTATATGATGAATTAATGGAATTATATAAATATGAATTATTACTGTAATTTAGCAGTCCCTTCCAAATAATATTTTCCGATCTGAATAAATAACTTCCGGCTAAATTAAGTTTCCATGTATACATTTCACTCGTGTAAAAATCAGTTCCGGCTCTTATAAGAATTGAAGATTCGGTTGAATCTTGAAAATATGAGTATTTTATTGATCCGTTTAAGCGGCTTAATGATTTAATTGTATTTTTAACATTACCTAATGAATCGGAATAAATACCGGATTCCGCATTTATTTTTGCATCGACTTGAGTGAATGTTAATTTATAAGTTATTAGTTCAAAAAAAATTATAAAATAGAAAAATTTAAAAAACATAATTATAGTTTTTTAAGTTTAGCATTAACGGCGTTTTTATATTCTGTTAATTCTTTTTCCGCTTGTTCTATAAGTTTTAATAATTCTTTCATGCTCGCGGCATTGTCGGATCTGCCGATATATTTTTGTGCGGAAACCGATTTGCTGTCATTTATTTTATTGAATTCAAGTTGATTTAATATTCCATTTAGTGCAGAAGAATAATTGGTAATTAAATCCTTTGAAGCGGAAGTTTCATTTCCGTAATTTGCCTCAGCGTTTGCCGCGGTTTTTGAATTGGATGATTTCATTGTTCTGCTATTGAAGGAAATGTCGTCTAAAAATGCTTCTTTTTCTTCGTTGAGTTTAATTACATTGTCAATTTCAGATTTTAAGTTTCCCACTTCCAAAAGTTTTTTCTCAACTTCATCCTTAACCGAAACTAAAAACTCGGTATATATTTCCCTCTTTTTTGAATCATGAACCGACTTTATATATTCAATTTTTTGCGGATCAAATGAAAACGGCTCAATATTTTCGGCGACCAATAACCGCTTTTCGCTTAGCTCAAGAATTTTAAAAAGTTTTTATCAGCGCTGCTTTTCTTCAACGAATCAATTTGTAACGAATAATAATTTCCTAGCTCTTTTTTACGATTCGCAATTTGATTTTCCAAATTTACTTTTTCGTTTTCCAATCTTTCAATATTATTTGTAATGTTAGATGTTCCCGCAAGTAATTTTTCAATAACACTTTTATTTGAAGGCGCTTTTGTTTTTTCCTTATTTAATTGATTAATCTTTTGTGAAAGAACAGTTTTAAGCGAATCGATTTGGTGATCCTTTACGTTCAATGAATTAAGTGATTTGTAAAAATCATTTTCTAATTTTGACTGTGCGTTTATTTTTATAAAGCCCAATGATATTATCAAAAATAATATTTTTGTTATACTAATTTTCATTTAAATCCAGCAGATCAAATTTTTCTAATTTATAATAAAGCGTGCTAGTATTTATTCCCAATAATTGCGCGGCTTTGTGTCTTTTTCCGTTAGTATCTTTTAAAGCCTGCATAATTAAGTTTTTTTCAAAATTGAACAATGCTTCATCCAAAGGTAAATTTGAATAAATATTTGTCATTTGCGGTTTGGGGTTTATATGATACGATATCAACTTATCATCAATGATCTGAGATTCCGAAACCACAGAAAGCCGTTCAATTAAATTTTCCAACTCTCTAATATTTCCCGGAAAAGAATAACTCTCCAATAAATTCAGTCCTATTTCGGTAATTGTTTTTTTTGCTTGATGATTTTTCAATGCCGACTTCTGCAAGAAATATTCGGTTAAAATTTTTATATCGGATTTTCTTTCACGTAAAGAAGGCAGATGAATTGGAATTACGTTCAAACGGTAAAACAGATCTTCTCTAAATTTGTTTTCAATCATTTGCCGCTGAAGATCTTTATTAGTCGCGCTAATTATTCTAACGTTTGTATGTAATGTAACTTCGCCGCCAACTCTTTCAAATTCACCTTCTTGAATTACGCGAAGAAGTTTTACCTGCATTGCCGGAGAAATTTCGCCGATTTCATCTAAAAACAGCGTGCCGTTATTTGCCAATTCAAATCTTCCCTTTTTCGATTTTATGGCGCCGGTAAACGAACCTTTTTCATGACCGAAAAGCTCGCTTTCGAGCAAGTTTTCATTTAACGCTGCGCAATTCACTTTTATAAAAACTTTGTCAGCTCTTAAACTTTTCTTATGTATTAATTTTGCAATAAGTTCTTTTCCCGTTCCGCTTTCACCGCTTAATAAAATAGGACTTTCCTTTGCCGCAATTTGATCGACAAGTTTTAAAATGCCGGAAAAAGCCGGGGAATTTCCAATCAGTTCATTTTGCTGCGCTAATAATTCGCTTTGCAAATATTCGTTTTGTTCAAGAAGATTATGAAGTTTCTCTTCTTTTTGTTTTTCGGATAAAATTTTCTTAACTCTTATTCTTAATTCATCGGGTGAAAACGGTTTTGTTAAAAAATCCGAAGCGCCGTTTTTAATTGCTTCAACCGCGGTTTGAACATTTCCGTATGCGGAAATTAATAACACATCAATATTTTTATGATCTTTTTTAATAATTGAAAGCAATTCCAAACCCGAAATTGGCTCCATTTTTAAATCAAGAATAGCGAGATCGACAGAATTCAATTCTAAAAATTTTAAAGCTTCTGGTCCGTTTGAAAAAGGAAAAACATTATAATTTTGTCGATTTAAACTTTCCAAAATTCCTAAACGCATTGTATCGTTATCTTCAACAACTAAAATATTGTTCATTGAATATTCTTTATAATTGTGAAAGTGGTTCTCTTATTTTTTATTTCAACTGAAATTTCAGCTTTGTTTTCTAAGCAATATTTTTTACAAGTCGCCAAACCCAAACCTGTTCCATTTGATTTTGTTGTAAAGAACGGTTCAAAAAGTTTTGGTAAATCTTTTTCTTCAATTCCCGAACCGTTGTCTTCTATTTTAATACTTACTTTGTTATCGGCGCAAGTTGAATAAATATTTATTTCACCGTTTTGTGCAATTGATTCAATACTGTTTTTAATTAAATTTAATAAAATGTTTCTAAAATGATGCCGGTCGAAATTGATTGTATCATATTCATTTATATAATTTACTGTAATGTTTTTTTTGTCTAATTCGTATTTAAGAATTTCTAATGATTCATTTACTAATTCGTTAATGCTAATTAGTTCAAAATTTGCAGGAGTCGGTCTGCTGAAATTTAAATACGATGTAATTAATTTTTTTAGATTATTTATTTCTCCAATTATTCTTGTCGTGTATTCTTGGTTTTTATGTTCATTTGTCGGCGATTCATTAATTAAATTCGCAAGCAGTTCAATTCCTCCCAAAGGATTTCTGATTTCGTGCGCGATTTGAGCAAGAATTTTTTCTTTTTCATTTTGATTATCTTTAATATTATCGCGCATTTTTACTAACGCGTCGGATAAAATTTTAAGCTCGCCTTTTAAGTTTTCGGGAATATTTGAACTGTAATTTTCCTTTCCGATTTCTGAACTGAAATAAACTAATTTGTGAATTGGATCCGTCAAGGATTTGGAAACCCAAAATCCCAATAAAATTGAAATTATAATTCCGAATATTCCGAAATAAAGAAAAATGTTTGAAAGTTCTTCGAGCTTCGCGAAATTATTTACATTATCTTTAACCGCAAGCCAATGATTATCAGATAATCTGTAAAATCCCCATAAATACCAATTGTTATCATTGCCTTGAAAAGGCAGAGTTATAAAAGTTTGGTTCTGTTTTAAAGTATTTATTTCAACTTCGTTCAATAATAATCGAGATTCAACTTTTCCTACAAGATAATTTTTATTTGAATGAACGGCGATTTTCAGTTCCTTATCGAAAATAAAAATTTCGGAAAAGATTTTTTTGAAATAATTTCTATTAAACAAATCGGAAAAATATTTTACTGTTGAATTGGTGGTAATTTCCGACTGCAGTATATCAAGCTGAATTTTATCGATCTGTTCAAATGTAAGTACAAGATTATTTTTCAGATTTTCGGAAATTTGAGTCGTATATAAACTTTTTATAAAACTATAACTTATTTGAGAAAGAACAATTATTAATAAAAACGTAACAATGGAAAAAGTTAATATTATTTTATATCTGTAATATGATTTATTGAATTTTGATAATTTCATTGCGCATTTTTTAGAAGAATCAAATGAAAGTTAATTCATTTTCTAAAAATTGAAAACAGATAAAATAATGGGATTATAAATTGACATGAATTTTATTTTTCCAATAATTCATTGTAATTCATAATGCTGTCGTATTTGCAGCTGAAAATGTATTTATTATTTAAAAGTCCCGTTAACTCCAAATGAATTTTATAATTGCACAAACAGTTACACAAATTTGCCGCTGTATCAACAACCGAAACGGAAATTGTGTCCGAATTTAAATTATAATCAACAGCAAATCTATTTGAATCCGGACAGCAATTTCCAAAAATGCAGAAATCAATTTTTAACGTATCATTGAAAGAATAATCAAAACAAGAATCGGCAAAAGTTGTTTTTTCCAAAGATGCCGAATGATTGCATCCGGCAACCTGATAAGATTTGAAATTAACTTTTTCTTCATTATCGGTTAAGTTGCTTTTAGAACAAGAAATTAAGAATAATATCTGTGCAACTATTAAAAACTTATGTGTAAATGTTTTCATAAAATTATTATCAAGAATAATGATCAGGAAATCCAAGTCATAATTGAACCAACGACTTTCCATTTACCATTTTCAAATTTTAGCAAAAATAAAGAGCCGTATCCGGCAAGCGGAGCGTAAGTAATTCCGATTGTTAAAATTGCTTGAGTTTTATTTTCATTATATCCTACTTTTGATAAAGAAACAATAGTTCCGTTTTGAAAAGGATTTTCAACTTCACTATAATAAACAGAATTTACTCCTTCAATTTTTTCCAATTTTACATTTGTTTGATTTCGAGAAATATAATTATTGAAAGTTTCATCTTCAGCTTCGGGAAGGTTGGTTTTATAGTAATTATTATTAAAACTTACAGTGCTTTCAAATTGTGTTGAATCCATTAATACTAATTTTTTATCAAGTAATTTAACCGAATCTAAAACCACCGAATAAATTACGTAATCAGTATCGCTTCCGTATTTATCCAAAGTTTTGGAATCTTTTGGTTCAACGGAATCACAAGAAATTAGAATTAAAGGTAAGAACAAGAATCCCAAAATAATTTTTAATGATTTCATTTTTATCATCATCGCTCCTTATTATAATTCCGCGTCAAAGCTTAACCACCATTGTGCGACTCTTAATGTACTATCAAATTCAGGATCCAACAATAAGCCGACTTTCATTTGTTTTGTAATCGCGACATTGAATTTTGTAAAGAAATTTGTATCATCTTCAGTATAAGTATCTTTTGGCGAAGTATATCTTTCAATGAAGTTTTGCGCGTTTTTAACAGTTCCGTTATCATTAACTTCTCTATTTCTAAAATAAACGTCTGTAACGCTTGTTATTTCCCAATCTTTAAATACTCTTGCCAAACCAAGCATTAAACCAAATTTATCACCGAATTGAAAATTAAAAATTATGGGAATTTGAAAAGTAAAATATTTGTTTTCATAGTTCCACGTTAACTGTTTATCAGCATTTTCTTCATAATTGTTTTGATAATTATAATTTGAATTTTGACTGCTGTAGTAACTTGCTCTGTCAGAAACCGCGTTTTCGGTAGTTGTAACTGTTGATTTTGAATTACTAATATAAATTCCCGAAAGAAATTTAATATAGTCGGTTAAATTCCAATCTATGTTTGCCATAAATTCATGAACATAATTATCTCTAACCGCGCTTCCGGTTCGATTATCTTTGGTAAATGAAGTTGAGTTATACAGATAAATTTCTTGAATAGAATTATAAGTATTTACCCATCTGCTTGAATAATTTGATGTATCGAATATCGCGGAAGTTGTATTTGAATTGACGCTACTTTTTGAATATTTATAATATCCTTTTATTTTATGACTTTCATAATTTTTGGAAAAGTTAAGACCAATATATTTTGTATTTCCGTTTTGATTCCAATTTTGCAAAGTAGATGAAATAGAATAACTGCTGCTCCAATTTTCACTTACATTAGGAGTTTGATATTGATAAATGTATTTACTTTCATTATTGTGCAGCTGATCAACATCACCGCTTAAATAACCGCCTTTAATTCCAACCGTAAAATCTTCAAAACTATACTGCAGACCTAAAGCCGCGTCAGTATGTGAATAATTTTGTTCGCGGGATTTTAAATCTTTACTTTCACTGATATAATTATCCAAATTGCCGTAATCGTCTTTATAGTCATATAAATAAGAACCGTTTCTATCATAAGCGATAGTATTGAAAAAAATTCCGGCGTTTAAATTATCCATCAAATTAATTCCGGTAAATAATGTTAAAAGTTTTCCTGTGAAAATCATTTCATCGCTTCCGGAATATCTATCGATTATCGGCATAGCGTTTTCTTGTGTATTTTTAACCGCAGCTCCAAAAGAATCATAATAATAATTACTGCTGTATATACTGAATTGGGTTGAATAAAAATCGTCTTTGCTTTTTATATATTGAAAAGTCCCGCCCACATAAAATTTATTTTTTAAGGATTCTATTGGATATGTAATAATTCCAAGTGATACAATCGGTTCCGGTTCCCCTCTTGTAGTTGTAATATATCTGTAATCGGGATACTGAACCCTTGAATAAGATGCGGATTCATAATACATTGGAACAACGTAGTTGCTTACAATTGATTCTTCGGTTCTGTCGCCTCTGAAATCCAAATAAATTTTTGTGGAGCCGTTTTCTATATTCGGTAAAATTGCTGGATTTAAATAAGCGTTTAGAAACGGATCATCTATCAAATTTACCGAAAGCTGTTTGATGTCTTTCATTCCATAGGGATTTAAAAAATGACTGGTAAAAAATAACGAAGAGCTTTCGAAATTATGTTCGGTTGTTCGTTCTTGCCAATATTGCGCGAAACTTAAATTGGAAATTAAAATTATAAACAGAAATATTGTTTTTATTTTCATTATCCTTCCTCGAATTTTCAACGCATTGTTCAAAATTCATACCATTCAAAAAAACCTTTTTTATTAATAATTTTAGAAATAAACTTATGATTATTTTTCAGATTTTTGAAAGCAATTCAAAAAATTGAAAAAGAATTTCTTGATTTAATCGAAAATCAGCAAAGCTTAACTATAATTAAAGAAAGATGATTATAAAAAATGATCAAACAAATACATTGTTTTGGCGCCGAACTAATTCAAATAATAATTGTTGTGATTCTCATTAGTGCTTGCAATTCAGTTGATTTTGTAATTTTAAGTTCGAATAACGGGAATTCTAAAAACGAAATAGGGATTATGACTTATAATATAAAAGCAATTTACGAAAAAGAAGAACCGGAAATTGACGCGCTTATGAAAACTATAAATAACGGTAAAATTGATTTTATTGTTTTCCAAGAATTGTTTGACGAAA